>JANXQE010000285.1 GCA_025356925.1 Limisphaerales bacterium
CCCAATTAAATGCCCTGCGTAAAAAGTACGCCGCGGCTTACGAGCAGAAGGGCGCGCACCTGACTTTGACCTCATTTGTTATCAAGAGCGTCGCTGCGACCTTGAAAGCACACCCGATTTTCAACTCGAGCCTCGACGAAGTGGCGCAGGAAATTGTCATTAAAGAGTACTTTCACATTGGCATTGCCGTGGACACCGAGGCGGGCCTGATCGTTCCGGTTATCCGGGATGTGGATAAAAAAACTCTCCTGGAACTCTCGAAAGAACTCGAAGAACTGGCCAGGAAAGCCAGGGACCGCAAGGTGTCATCGGACGAACTCAAAGGAGGAACCTTTACCATTTCCAACCAGGGCGGCATCGGCGGCGCTCATTTCACCCCGATCGTTAACCGTCCCGAGGTCGCAATCCTGGGGCTGGGTCGTGGGGCGATCAAAGCCGTGGTCCGGGCGGACAAGGTCGAGCCCAGGCTCCTGTTGCCTTTAGGACTTTCGTACGATCACCGGGTGATCGATGGCGGTGAGGCGGCCAGGTTTATCGTGGACCTGGTTCGGGCGTTTGAGAGTTTCAAAGAGGAGGATGTGAAACTCTGAGTGATCCTCGCCCGCATTCTTCCAGAGCGAAGAAAGGGACAAGCAAGAAGCAGAACTGAGTTGATTGACCATGGACCCTATCAAGACTGAAATTGTTGTCGTTGGTGCCGGACCCGGTGGCTATGCCGCGGCTTTTTACGCGGCTGACCTGGGTAAGAAAGTTATCCTCATTGAGCGCGATCCTCGGCTCGGCGGGGTGTGCCTCAATCGCGGCTGTATTCCCTCCAAAGCGTTGCTCCACGCCGCCCACACCGTCAGCTCTGCTCGCGAGTCGGAGCACCGCGGCATCTCGTTCGGCAAACCGACCATCGACGTTTCCAAGCTCCGGGCGTGGAAGGAATCCATTCTCAACCGGTTGTCCGGGGGCATCGCGCAGTTGGCCAAGATGCGCGGCGTTCAAGTGTTGCAGGGGCGCGGTTATTTTGAGGATTCGCGTTCTCTCCGAGTGGAGACGGCGGAAGGCCAACAGTTCGTCCACTACGACAAGGCAATCGTTGCGGTCGGCTCCAAATCAACCATGCCAAAAGCCTTTGACCTGGGCAACCCCCGCGTCATGACCTCACGCGAAGCGCTGGAAGTCGAGGACATTCCCGAGAGCTTGCTGGTGATCGGCGGCGGTTACATCGGCATGGAGTTGGGCACGGTCTATGCCAGCTTGGGAAGCAAGGTCGTGCTGGTGGAGGCGCTCGACACGATTCTCGCCGGCGCGGATCCGGACCTGGCACGGCCGGTGATCGCTTATGCAAAAAAGGCCTTCAAGGAAGTGCGGCTAAAAACCAAGGTCGGCAAGATGTCTACCAGCGGCAAACAGATCAAAGTCGAGTTTGATTTCGATAGCCAGAAGAAGGAAGAGCTCTACGATCGCGTGCTGGTCGCGGTGGGCCGCTCTCCCAACGCCGAGGATCTTGGGCTCGAGAACACGAAAGTCTCCTTTGATGAAAAGGGATTTATCCACGTCGATGAAAAGCAACAGACGACGGACCCAGCCATCTTTGCGATCGGGGACATCGCGGGCGGTATTTTGCTGGCTCACAAGGCCTCCAAAGAGGCGCGCATCGCCGTGGAGGTAATTGTCGGCGAAGATAGCGCCTTCTCGGATATCACCATCCCGGCGGTTGTCTTCACCGATCCCGAGCTGGCCTGGTGCGGCTTGACAGAGTTGGAGGCAAAGGCCAAAGGCATCGAAGTTCAGGTCGCCAAATTCCCCTGGGCAGCCTCGGGCCGCGCGTTGTCGTTTGACCGGCCGGATGGGCTGACCAAGCTTATCATCGACCCGGACACAGAACGCATTCTGGGCGTGGGCATTGTTGGCACTGGCGCCGGCGAGTTGATCGCGGAGAGCGTGCTGGCCGTCGAGATGGGCGCCACGGCCAAAGACCTGGCGCTCACGGTGCATCCGCACCCGACCCTCTCTGAAACACTCATGGAGGCCGCGGAAGCTTTCTACGGCCACGCCACCCACACCCTGGTGCGCAAAAAGCCAGAGCAAGGATGAAGTAATCCCCAGGGTCGAAGGCCGAAAACGGAGGGCAAGAAGACCCTCGCGAACGTCCACCAATCGCGAACAGCAACGGACTTTAGCTTTATTAGTTGAAATCTCTCACCCGCACCGTAATACTCCGACGTGCTTGCATTCTTGTGCAGGTCCATGGTTCGGGGCGTAGCGTAGCTTGGTAGCGCGTCTGAATGGGGTTCAGAAGGTCGTGAGTTCAAATCTCACCGCCCCGACCATTTTTCCTAGGAAATCCGCAAGGTGGTTGACTTTCCTGAAGCTTTCCTGGTTTAATAGACCCTATGAGCGCAAGATTCCCCAGGAAGGTTACCGTGGACGGTATCCCCAAACTATCGGCCAGCGTTTGGGCTTGCTACCGGTGAGCCATTGGGTTGCGGATGTGCGCGAGTGCCCGGTCAACCCAACTGCCGGCCACTAGGTAACGGATTTTCGTTTCGCCCTTGTTGCCGATGAAGCGGACCGACTGGTCGGAGCCGCA
>JANXQE010000297.1 GCA_025356925.1 Limisphaerales bacterium
ATCCTCGAGTTCGCCGTCCAGTGCCGCGTAGCGGACAACTTCTCCGTCGAACATGGTTTTCGAGCGATTGCCCGTAATGATAGCCAGGATGGCATTCGTTCCCTTCACGCCCTTGTCGAAGGTCACCAGGATATCGGCATACTGCGTTAAGACATCTCGCAACATGGGGTAAATGCGAGGCCAATCGGATTTTAGATCGATCAGCAAAGTGACTTCCGGCCCATTGGTATAGACACGTCCGCCGTTCGTTTTCACGCGCTCGCGCAAAGGATCGAGGTACAGGGCCTGCAAGGTCCGCTCCGGCTTCACCTGGCTGCGTTCGTGGGCCACCAGCAACTGACCGTCCACCAGGTAAATGTCCGCCTCGACACTACAAAAACCGTGGTCGAGCGCGTCGAACAGGGGTCGTTTGTGCTCGTAATCATTATGAGCGTGAACGCGGGTCAGAGGCACCGGCTGCGCGTGGGCCACGGTCGTGACCCAGACGAGCACTGCCAAAACCCCGCGGCGGAACAGTTGCGCCATATGCTTTGGATCTCAACGTTGAATTTTCGGACTCCGAGTTCCGGGATCGGATTTAACCTCCGACCAGACCTTCGGTTGGTTCTTAATCATTTCCGATAGCCGGGTTCGCGGCATTTTTCCTGTTAAATATCGCAGAGCCCACCCCAAACTCAAGCGAGGCTTTCCTTTGTTGCACCCGGCGTTCACTTAAGCCACGAGTCCGCACGAGTGTGGCTGGATACACGTTATCCTGCTTCGGGCTCAGGAGGTCAAGGGCTTTGAGATGAAGCGCTGGATTCGTTTTACGGCTTCCTTGATGTTCTCCAGGCTGGTGGCGTAGGCGCACCGGACGAAACCCTCGCCGCACGGGCCAAAGGCCGTGCCGGGAACGACGGCTACCCTTTCTTCGTGCAACAACCTCAGCGCAAAGTCGCGTGAAGAGAGCCCGAACCGGCGCACGCTGGGAAAAGCATAGAAAGCCCCGAGCGGGCGGTGGCAATCAAGACCCAGGTCTGAGAATGCGCCCGCCACATAATTCCGGCGGCGCCGGTACTCGTTAACCATTTCGGCGATGTCGATTTCCGGTCGGGCAAGCGCTTCCAGGGCGGCCTTTTGGCTCAGGGAGGAGGCGCAAAGCATCGTATATTGATGGATCTTCATCATCGCCTCGATCAACTCGGCGGGACCGCAGGCGTACCCGAGCCGAAAGCCGGTCATGGCCCAGGCCTTTGAGAAGCCATGGAGAAACACCGTCCGGTCGCGCAAGCCGGGCAAACTGACGATGCTCGTGTGGGGCGCGTCGTAGGTGAGCTCACCGTAGATCTCGTCTGTGATGACGATCAAATCGCGTTCACAGGCAAATGCGGCGATATCCGCAAGGTCCGCGCCGCTCATAATCGCACCGGTCGGGTTATTGGGAAAGTTGAGCATCAGAACTTTGGTGCGCGGCGTGACTTTGGCCTCGAGCATTGCCCGCGTCAGGCGGAACCCGTTGTTCGGCTTGGTCTCGACCGCCACCGGTACCCCCGCAGCGAATAGAATCGTGGCCCGATACGATACATAACAGGGCTCATGGTAAAGCACCTCGTCGCCGGGATTGAGCAACGCGCGCAACGCAAGATCCAGCGCTTCGCTGACACCCACCGTGATCAAAATCTCATTTTCCGGGTTATACTCGGCGCCGAAGACATTGCGGACATAGCGCGCGAGGGCGCGGCGCAGATCGAGATAACCGAAATTGCTCGTGTAGTGGGTGGCGCCGCGTTCGAGCGCAAACACCGTGGACTCGCGCACGTGCCAAGGGGTGTCGAAATCCGGTTCGCCAATGCCCAGGCTGATCACATCCTTCATCGTCGAAACGATGTCGAAGAAATCACGAATCCCGGACCGCGGGATGTCGCGCACCGTCGTGTTGAGACGGCTAAGGAGAGACGCTGAGGCGTTCATCGGAGCTTTCCCGTTGCATCAACACGCCGAAGCGCTTGTAGGTTTTGAGCATGAAATGGGTCGAGGTGGATAATACGCCTTCCAAAGGCGAGAGCCGCTCGCTGACAAAACTGGCCACTTCCCGCAAAGTGCGGCCCTCAACAAATAGCAGTAGATCATATGTGCCGCTCATCAGGTAGGCCGAGCTGACTTCCGGGAACCGGCTGATCCGCTGGGCGATTGTGTCAAAGCCACCCTCGCGCTGCGGAGTCACTTTGACCTCGATCACGGCGGTTACTTTATCCAACCCAAGCTGGTCTTCGTTCAAGATCGCCTGATACCCACGGATGACGCCCTTCTTCTCGTAATCCACAATTCGCGCGCTGACATCAGCGGCCGTGACCCCCAGCATCCGGGCCAGATTTTCAGGCGATTCCAGCGCATTGGTCTGCAACAATTTTAGCAATTCATCCATAGTTCACCTCGGGTCGGTGCCCCGGGAACATAGCGGGAGCCCGTGCAAGGGGTCGAGTGGAAAAGCGGCTCCGGGCTCAGCAACCGATATGCGTCCTGCGGCGACACCAGACCGACAGGGCCGCAACTCCGAACGCGGAAAGTATTCAGGGCGCCGTACGAAGCGCATCGACCACGCTGCGGACTGAAGCTGCATCAGTGGTTTTCCAACGGAACTCGGGTGGACGCAGAGTGCCACCCATGAACACACGACCGTTGCGGTAGTTCATGGCGCTTTCAACGGTTTGGCGGGCGCTCAAGTGCACTTCGCTGACACCGGTTGCGCGGACAATTTTCTTGATATTGCGCGGTGTCAAGCCCCCGCCCGGCATGACGATAATGCGTCCCGCAGCTTGCATTTGCAGTGCCGCAATCACGTCCAATCCTTCCGGACAGGAGGCTTCCTGGCCCGAGGTCAAAACCCGATCCACTCCGAGGGTGATGAGATCTTCGAGCCCCTGCTGAGGATCGCGGCACATGTCAAAAGCGCGGTGGAAGGTTACATTAAGCGGCCGAGCCAGGCGGATCAGCTCCTCGGTGCGGGCGCGATCGATGTCGCCTTCAGCCGTTAGGCAACCAACAACAACTCCGTCGGCGCCCAGGTCCTTGGCCATCCGGATGTCCTCCCGCATGACTTCCAGTTCGTCGTTGTTATAAAGAAAATCCCCGCCACGTGGGCGGACAATCACCTGCAACCCGATTTTCAAGCCACGCCGCGCCACCTTGATACAGCCCGCGCTGGGCGTCGTTCCCCCTTCGAGCAGGTTATCACACAACTCCACACGATCGGCCCCGCCGTGCTCGGCCGCAAACGCGCCCGTCGCGGAATCCACACAAATCTCAACACGCATTGGCTGTCGATGCTAAACGAGGAATCGCGCAGAGAAAGCTTTCTTCTCTAGCGCAAATCGCCGATGAGCCCGCCGGTGGCGACGGGTTTATTTTTTCAACCGATAGAACTGATCATTAAGCCCGAGTGGAACTACAACTGAACGCTCACCGCTGGTGACTGTCACCGGTTTGGAAATCGGAGCCCCCCCATTGGCCTGGCTGAGATCGAAATTTCAACTCCAGCACTGTTGACGACTCTTATGGGCTTAACTTTGGCCCATCTGGCTGGCGCCTCGGAAATCAAAGTCGAAGTCTTCTATGAGCCGACCGGTCCTGCGCGGATTAGCCCCGATCTTTTCGGAAATTTCATTGAGGTGCCCGAGGGTGTTGTGGTCAACGACAATAATCCTTTGGTGAGGATTCTAATTGTCGCTAGCCGCCAGTAAGGATTGCACCAAGAGGGAGAACCAAAAACGCTGCAACGGGCCGTCAATTCGGCCGAAGCTGGAAGAACCTTTGTGTGCCGGCCACGGAGTTGGTGTAGGGACTGCCAGTTCCTGTTAGCTTCGTGAATATGTTTGTAATAGTTGGCGCGGTATAAAGAAAGTAAGAGGGATCGTTCCAAGTCAAAATCGAATGATTACCGGACAAGGTGAGGTTCAACGTGGGGTGCAGAATCAGTGCGTAAACCCCACCGTCGCCCAGAGAGATTCCCTGGAAGCCGTAAGAGGTCAGGCCATAGAGAGTGCCGCCGGATAGAACCAACGACTCCGGTTCCGCACCATCGGTATACTGAAAAGAATGAAGGACGGTGAAGCCGGAACCGTCCGTGTTCAATTGAAACACCGTGCCTTGACCGCCCGAACCGCTGACCGAGGTAGTCCCATACAACACATTTCCTGACAAAACAAGTCCCGCAGAATCATTGGGATTGGCCCCCGAGGTATTCGCACCGCTTTGCCTTGGGAAACTGTAAAGATTCGTAAAGTGCTGACCGTCTGTGCCGATCCGAAACACATTGCCGCCTCCATAAACGCCACCGGAATAGGAAATGCCGAACAAGGTGTTACCGGAAAGCGTGGGGGTTGAGTACGGACGGGATGCGTTGGTGCCATCGAAATCAAATAAATGAGAAAAGCCGCCCGGAATGCCAATGCCGTACACGTAACCGTTGCCAGAGGCACCGAAGCGCGCAAACCCATACAAGGAGTTGGTGGACACAACTAATCCCCCATACGGTTCTGCATCGTTGGTAAAGTCAAAAATCTTGGCGAAACTCAAGTCCGCGAGATTGATTTTAAAAACCGTGCCGGACTGGTTGGTTCCTCCGCCGGTCGTCGTGCCATACAACGCGTTGTTGTACAAAGTTAACCCGCTCGAAGGACTCTGCCCGTTTGTAAAAGCGAATGAGAAAACCACGGCAAAACCCGATCCATCCGTGTTAATCCTGAACACAGTACCCGCGTCAAACACGCCGCCGTAAAATGTGGTGCCATAAAGCGTGTTGCTGACGAGCAACAAACCGGGA
Source organism: Limisphaerales bacterium (assembly GCA_025356925.1). Taxonomy (GTDB): domain Bacteria; phylum Verrucomicrobiota; class Verrucomicrobiia; order Limisphaerales; family UBA8199; genus JANXQE01. Next base: position 4,802 of record JANXQE010000297.1, read on the forward strand.
TTCGGGTAGTCACCGGTGCTGTTCGAGTAGGTGACGTGCTGAGGGTCATAGGTTCCCAGGTTGAAGTCGAAAAGGTTGGTGAAATGTGACCCGTCCGCGTCAAGGCGAAAGATAGTGCCATCGCCGTGGAGGCCACCGCCGAGGGCAGTGCCATATATCGTGTTGCCAGAAAGGACAAGACCATTGGGACTCACGCCGTCGCTGTTGGTTGCTGGGGGGTTCGGGCCGGAGCCAAACGCGTCGGCACTGAATGTATAGAGGTTGGTAAAGCTTGCCGCCGAAGCACCCGACGCAAAAAGAAACCCCGCGAGACCAAGCAGCGCTGTCGAATTGCAAATCGTTCTCATCAGAAAGTTTTCAGGTATTGCGTGACCGCCAGCTCAACCGATAGCCGAGGTTATAGCCACCTTCAGAATGTCTACTTGGCCAGCGCCGCATTTGCAAGGAATTAGAGAGCGGATACTCTTGTGCGTTAACAGCGTGCAGCCCGAGTCGTCGGAGCCTCCGTACCGTGGTGCCCGCGGGGAGGAAGCTTCGACTCCAATACCCAGGGGCTATTTACCCCGTGATGAAACATGGCGATCGTCAGGTGCCGATCTACCACTTGCATAAGGATCGCTAGCTGTTTTTGGCAAGCCTGTCGACCAGACCGTTTGGCACCTGCACCTGAACTTGGACAGGTGACCGCCATCTGTTCGGCGCGGACCTGATAAACGCGGAATTATAGGCCGCGTGCTCTCACGCGGCGGTACCGCGAGTTTATGCAACCAAGCACGAGCCGATGAAAGAACCCTTAGGCTAGGGCAATAGCTTATTGGGGATTAGGTCGTCCAAACGCTGGAGTTCATGCTTGAGAAATCGCAAGGAAGGGCTGACGATATGAGCCGCCGTCGAACTTCGTTTGGACGGTCGAATGGGTTTGGCCCACAACTATGCGCATCGCATTTTCAGCTCTCTTAGCGACTTTCGTCGGCTTAAGTCTGGCCCGACCGGCTGAGGCGTCGGAAATCCAAGTAGAGGTCTCCTCTAAGCCAAAAAATGCGGCGCGGATCAACCCTAATCTGTTCGGGAATTTCATTGAACTGCTCGAGGATGTGGTGCCGGGGACGTGGGCGGAGATGCTCAACGATCGGTCCTTCGAAGGGGTAACCCCTCCCGCGAACTGGTGCTACTTCGACGGCTCGCCGACGATCTGCGACCGGCAATGGGACGAAACCGGCACGTGGACCTACGACACCCGAAGCCCGTTCAATGGTCGGCGTAGCGTCCGGTTAACCGCAACAGACAGTTTCCCCGCGAGTCTCACTCAATCAGGTCTAGGGGTGGCCAAAGGCATGCCCTACCACTTCTCGGGATACCTGCGAGGTGATAACACGGCGCTAACGGTGACGGTCCGGCTGAAAACCCGGCTGCCTGACGGGACCTGGATGCAATTAGCTTCGGCAAACCTTCCTTCAGTCGGTCAAGGTTGGCAAAAATACTCGGCGGAGTTGGTATCCTCCGGGGAGAGTGAGCAAACGGTGTTTGAGCTGGAAGCCGCCGGCTCAGGCACGCTCTGCGCCGACAAGCTCTCCCTCATGCCGGGAGATAATTTAAAGGGTTGGCGACGGGATGTGGTTCAGGTGATCAAGGATGCGCGGCCAGGGGTGATCCGATGGGGCGGATCGACGTGCGACCACGGCGAGTATCGATGGAAAAATGGAATCGGCGACCGTGACCAGCGAGTGCCGTTTCCAAACAAAGTTTGGGGTCGCATCGATTCGAATGACGTGGGCTTAGACGAGTTTTGCCATTTTTGCGCCCTGGTCGAAGCGGATCCCATGATCTGCGTTAGCTTTTCCGACGGGCCGCAAAGCGCCGCGGACCTGGTCGAGTACTGCAATGGGGGGCCGGAGTCGTTCTGGGGCGCGAGGCGGGTGGCCAACGGGCATCCGGCGGCTTACCACGTGAAATATTGGCAGGTGGGGAATGAAATCAGCGGCGACAACCAAGATTATCTCGGCCGGATCGGAGATTTTGCCCGCTTGATGAAGGCAAAGGATCCATCCCTGGCGCTCTGCTCTTCATTTCCATCCCAGACGTTGCTCGATCGGTTTGGCCGGGACCTCGCCTTTGTCTGTCCTCATCATTACACAACCGATTTCGCCTATTGCGACCGGGAGTTGACCGAGCTGACCCAAATGCTCAAACGAACGCCCGGTTGTGAGCAAACCCGGATCGCGGTGACCGAGTGGAACGTCAGCGGCGGCGATTGGGGATTGATGCGCGCCAGGCAGATGACGCTCCAGGCCGCTTTGTTGAACGCACGCTACCTGCACTTGCTCATGCGCCATTCAGACCGGGTCGAAATGGCCTGCCGGTCTAACCTCGCCAATAGTTTTTGCGGGGCGATCATTGAGACCTCTCCCTCTGCCGTGCTTAAGCGCCCCAGTTACCAGGTCATGCGGCTATATGCGAGGCATGCCCTTCCCAATCCACTGCCACTCGAGCAGTCGGCCGATACCCTGGATCTGTTTGCTTGTGGTTCAGAGACCAACGCCGCGGTGGTCATATTCGGCGTCAATTCGGGCGCCGAGCCTGTAAAGGCGTCCTTCAAATTCGGTGCCTTTGCCAGGCCGATCCGGGTTGCCGGGGCTGAGGCGGTTTGCGACCTCCTCGATGCGCGACAGCCCGATGTGATGAATCACTGGAGAGAACCAGAAAGAGTGATTACGAGCCGCTTGAACGTCGGCCAAAACGCAGTGGTTTTTCCCGCGCTCTCCGCCGTGGCCGTCGAGTGCACGGCGTTCTAATTGGGGAGGCCGCGTGCCCTCACGCGGCACGATCGCGAGTGTATCCAACCCATCACCAGATGAGGGCTCGTGGAACTCGGCGTTCCTAGCGGCCTCGCCGGAGTGCCTGGCGGAGGCCAAACCAACCCAGGATGGAAGCGAGCATCGCCAGACCGATTATGCCAAGGCTCCTGGCAAATGAGGGCTGAAGAGCGCCCGCGCCGATCAACGTGAACGGGATGGCCTGCGGCAACTGGCCAATGATCGTGCCGATTACGAAATCCAAGTGGCGTATTGGGAGGAGGGCACAACCCAAATTGATCACCAGTCCCGGCAAGGGGAGCTGACGAGCCAGCATCACTCCCAACGCCCCCCGTTGTTGGATTACTCCAGGCAGCTTGCCCCGCTTGGAAAGGAATCGCTTGGCCAGGTCGCGGCCCCCGGCCCGAGCCAGTATGAAAAGAGCATAATTGCCAAGGAGCGTGCCTAACTGGGCCCAGAGCAAGCCTTGCCAAAAACCCAAAGCCATTCCCGAGATGACACAGAAAACCAACCGAGGGAAGCCGACCCCCACCAACACGGCGACACCTAGCGTGAGAACCAAAGGCGCCAGCGCTCCAAAACTGCGGATTTGCCAGCTAACTTCGCGCCCTTGACCGAGATATTGGCGCAAGGGTGAGAGGTAAACTACCATCAGGAGGGCTACGGCGCAGACAACCAGGAGGGTCATCTTTCTCCAGGAGGGTCGGAGTTCAGGTTCGCCTTGGTCCGGTTGCTGCACGGAAGGTAGCTTTTCGTCGATTGGTTTGGAGCCCGCCGGCATTGATTCTGAAATTTGGACTTTCAATTCTTAATCCACAACCTTCAAATCCTGATGGCATGGAACCCGCAACCGCTGACACACAGATAAGTTTGCTGGTGATTGGTTATGGCAACACACTCCGCAGCGACGATGGGGTGGGGCCCAAGGTAGTGGAAGCGGTCGAGGCACTTGATCTGCCAGGAGTCAGCACCCTGAGCTGCGGTCTGCTAACTCCGGAATTGGCGGACCCGATCTCGAAGGCCGGCCGGGTTATTTTTGTGGATGCCGCCGTGGACGCTCCGGCAGGGGTCGAGCTGCGGCCGATTTCCGCCGCAGAAACCGCACAAATTCTGGCTCACGCATCGGATCCGCGCGCATTGCTGGCTCTGGCTCGCGATGTCTTCGGTCGCGCACCCAAGGCCTGGTGGCTGACCATCCCTGCCGAGAATCTGGGGATTGGTGAAGAACTTTCCGAAAAGGCACGACGCGGTTTTGCCGCGGCGCTTGTAGAAATCAGAAAAATCGCCAAGGCCTAACTGATGAGCTCGACGACTGGATGGCGAATTTCGCTATCGAGCGGTGCAAACCTCATCTGCCGGTTGGCGGCGAGGTTGTCCAACAGGTATTTCACGGAAATTCAGCCAGGAGGGAACGAACTAGCTCACTGGTTAAGGTGCGGTCGGCCGAACCAACGGCGTAGGTTCCCTCTCGGCGAACGATCCTCGCCTTGGAACGAGCTCGCCGCCTGGGTTTCTGCAGGCGCACCAGCAAGATTCGACCATCGCCGTCCGGCTCGACGGAGACGACGTCCCCCCGGTCAATGCGGGCAGCCTTCCTGGCTTGGGCGGGAATCACCATTTGTCCCCGGCCGTAGATCCTGGCATGAATCAAAGCACGATAATGTAAGCAACGCTTACGTGCAACCATTGGGCTCTGCGCTGTTCTGCAGATAAGCGTGGATTTGGCGCGCGGCTTGGCGGGCGTCACGCACGGCGTGGAGGAGCGGGCTCGGGCCGTGCACAATGTCCCCCCCGGCGAAAACTCCGGCCACGCTTGTCATCTGGTTACCGTCCACGACGATTCCACCCCAATCGTTAAGCGCGACCCCGGAGAAGCCGGCGGTGCCCGAACAAGCCAGGGCGTCGAAGCCAAGTGCCGGAATAACCCAATCCGCCTCGATGGCAAATTCGCTGCCAGTCCGAACTCGGAAGGATGGCCGGCCGGTTGCGTCGATGGGGCCAGGCTCGGTGCGGATGGCCCGCAGCGCTGTCAATTGGTTCTGTGCGTTGCTCAAAATGGCAATCGGTGCCGCGCGAAAAATGAAAGTTGCGCCCTCTTCTATGGCGCAGCGAACCTCCTGGCGGCCGCAGGGCATTTCGGATTCTTCGCGCCGATAGACACAAACGGATTCGCGCGCGCCGTAGCGGATGGCTGCGCGCAAGCAGTCTATGGCGGTGTCTCCGCCGCCCACGACCACCACGCGCTTTCCCGCAACATCTATGTGCGGCAGCTCGAGCGGGCTCGAGTTTTGTTTGTGCAAAAGGAACGGCACGGCCTGAACCACGCCGTTCAACTCTGCGCCGGGGATCTGTAAGGGACGGGCCTTGCGCCAATCCAGGCAGAGGAAAACCGCTTTAAACTCAGCCTGCAGTTGAGCCAGGGAAAGATCGAGCCCAGGTTTCTGGCCGAGGCGGAAGACGACACCGCACTTTTGGAGCAAGTCGATTCGGCGCTGAACGATGGAGTGATCCAACTTGAAGGCGGGCACCGATTGCCATTTTGAGCAACGCACAGAACCAATT
>JANXQE010000344.1 GCA_025356925.1 Limisphaerales bacterium
CTGGCCAGCGCCTGGGCCGAGCCGGTTTGGCTGCCGAACAGAATCAGGAGCGGCGTGAGGCTCGGCGTGGGCGCGGTGGCCTCCCTTGAATTCGCCTGAGCCGCGGCAAAGAGGCCGGCCAGATATCCATTCAGCCACAGCCTTTGTTCGGCGCTGAATGGCGCGTTGTCAGGGATGAAGGGGACTGTTTGCATGGTATTTGAGCAGCAGCAGCAGCAAACCAACGGAAATGGCGAGCAGGAGATAAAAGCCGGTTCGGTAGAAGCGCAGCGGGTCACGCTCGAGCAGCGGCGCGTCTTTGCTGTGAAAGGGCGCGACGCTCGCGGGATGCTCGAGGTCGAACAGCATTTCCGTGTAGTTCTGGTAACGTTGCTCTGGCTCGAGTGAGAGAGCCCGCAACAGTACCGAGTCAAGCCAGGGCGGCACATTGGGATTCAGACTGCTTGGGCGCTTGACGACGTGGAAGGACGGCGTCTGAAAGCGTTCGATTTCGCCGAAGGGAAATGACCTGGTGAGCGCCTCGAAAATTGTTACGCCCAGGGCGAAGATTTCCGTGCGCTCGGCAATGGGCGCTCCGCGAAAGCGCTCCGGCGCCAGGTAGCTGGCGGTACCGGCCCGCGAAGTAATCGAAAAGATTCGGGTCATGTTCCCAAAATCCACGAGCCGGAATTGCAGGGAATCGTAACCCTGCACGACCAGGATATTCTCCGGCTTGAGGTCTCCGTGCACCAGCTCGAAACGGAGCAGATGCTGCGTGGCCAGGAGCAGAAACCTGGCCAGGGCAATGGCTTCGTCCACCGCCAGCTTGCGAGCGCGCAACAGCGTTTTGAGGCTGGGCGCCTCGATGAATTCCATTGCATAAAAACGAGTGGTTGCGGACTCGGGCTCGAAAGCACGCGGAAAAAAACTCGACTCGCGCAGTCGAGTGGCATTCCAGGTTTCCCTGATGAAATGGTGGAGAAACAACTCGCTCTCGCGAGCCTCGAGCGGGGCGAACTTGAGCGTGAACCGCTGGCCATCGCGCGCGGCCAGCCAGACGCGATGGTTGTTCTGAAACGGTTTGAGGAGAATGAATCGGTCGATGAGCTGTCCTTTCGACAGCGTGGCTGGAATGTCCAGTGGTCTCTCCGTCACTTCGCGTAAGTGGCCTGTTTCTTCAATGTCCAGCACGATCGCGCTCATGTCGCCGGGCGGGTCGGCCGTGGCCAGCTCTCGCGCAGAGCAGACGATCGATCGCGCGCCGCCGCGGTGTTTTAATTGAGCCGACAGCCGTTTGTCATCGAGCAGATTTGAAACACCGCGAGAGCACATTAACGCAACATCCCCGTCCCGCAGTTGCGCCTCGAACAGGTGCGGTTCGAGCTCGAATTCCTGGCCAAGGGCTTCGATGGGCCCGGGCCTGGCGCCCGTCAGGCCTGCGGAGTGGCCCGGCGATAGTTGGGCCAGGCCACCATCGCGTGCCAGATAGACTCGCGCATCGCCCACGTTCATTCCGTACAGTCGGTCGCCTTCGACTACTGCGATCGACAGGCCAGTGATAAACTCGGGCTCGCCGAGGTGCCCGACCGCCTCGTGGTGAAGCGTTCGATTCATGAGGCGTGCGAATTCGACCAGCGCCTTCTGCGGTGTCCACGTCCGGGGTCGGGTTTGGTAATTTGCGAGCAGCGAACCGACCGCACGCTGGGCTGCCTTCTGCCCGGTGGCGTCGAGCCTGGTTCCATGCGCCAGGACAGCCAGCACCGTCTCCTCCCAAGCTTTGACCGCAAAGGTGTCATGCGAGCCGTTGGCCCCTTCGCCCGCGAGACCAAAACTGGTCGGATGGACTTTCATCTCGGCTAGATGCGCGCTGCAGCCAGCGCACCCCAAGTCGTTCGCCAGCGCGTTTTCACCAGGCCCAAGCCGATAATGGCGAAGAAGCACAGCGAGGAAAAACTCATGAAGCCTGCCAGATAACTGCCGGTTAGGCCTTTGGAATAACCCAGCGAACTGGCCAGGTAGAAGCCACCGAGGCCCCCGCCGGCTCCCACCAACCCGGTCATCACGCCGAGTTCTTTGGCAAAACGCTGTGGCAGCAACTGAAATACCGAACCGTTCGCCATGCCGAGCGCGCCAGAAGCGATCACCAGCAACGCGGTGTTCAAGACCAGGCTGTGGCCGATGGCGATGGCCATCAGGGCCAACCCAGCCACTGTGTAAAAGCGGTAGAGCGCGCGAATCCCACCGGTCCGATCGGCGATGCTCCCGCCCACCGGCCGAAGCAGCGCGCCCGCGGCGGTGCAGAGCGCTGCCAGATCTCCGGCCTGCACCGGCGCCAAGCCAAATTCGCTCTTGAAATAGAGGACATAAGAACTGGCCAGCCCCACGAAACCGCCGAAAGAAATCGTATAATAGAAGCAGAACCAATGGGCATCCCGGTCTTTGAGCAAGGCCCAATAGTCACTCAGGCGCTTCTGCTTTGCGGTAACGGGCGCCTCTTTCGAGAAGAACGCATAAGCCAGCAGCACCAGAACCGCCGGTATCAGCGCCAGGCCAAAAACCGCGCGCCACCCCAGCGCCGCTGCCACGCGCGGCGCAAACAGCGCATCCAGGACCGTGCCGATGTTGCCCGCTCCGGCTAATCCCATCACCACACCTTGCAGGTGCGGCGGGTACCAGCGGCCTGCCTGCGGCAGTGCCACCGCGAAGCTGGCGCCGCCAAAGCCCAGCACCAGCCCCATCAAGAGGGTCGCGTCATAATTCTTCAAGCCCACCAGCCCGGCAAAGAGCAGGCCGCCGATGACCACAAGCTGGGCGGCGACTCCCGTGTTCTTCGCGCCAAACCGGTCAACCGCCAACCCCAGCATAATACGCAGCACCGCGCCGGAGAGGATGGGGAGCGCAACCATCAACCCCTTCTGCTGCGTCGAAAGGTGCAGGGTCTCCCCGATTTGGACCGCCAACGGCCCCAGCAAGGTCCAAACCATGAACGAGAAATCAAAATACAAAAACGCCGTTAGCAGCGTTGGCCAATGCCCCGAGTTCTTCAAGTCCGAGATCTTCATTTCCGCTTGCTGCTGCTGGGGGCGTGCCAGGAGCTTCAAACATCCTGTTCATTGTTCTCATGAAGCCTATGAATCCTGCTCATATCACTGTTGCTGGCCTGCGGCCACAGCGCGCGGACGGTCTGCTGAGGAGTTCAGGCCGGGGTGCGAAATCCTCTGGTGCGCGGGGATCGGACTGGGTTGAAGCTGTCCGTTCTTTCTCAACCTGCATCTTTTCGAACACCCAGGAGCGAATTCGTTAGCCAGTTCGTTTGGTCGTTTTTGCGTCAGGCACCGGGATATGCAAGTTCTCCGCCGCGGCCTGGCAGAGCCCCACAAAGGTTTCCTGGGCCAGTGTCAGGCGTTGGTCTTTCCGAAGAAGAATGCCCCACCGTCGCCTGAGTTTCCGTTTTCCAAGTGGGAGTGCAACCAACGCGCCCTCGGCCAGCTCCCTTTCCGCAACCCACGGGGCGAGGATGCTGATGCCCAGGCCCAGCTTTACCAATTCTTTAATGGCCTCGATATTGCCGAGCTCAATGGACGTCGGCAGCACCATCTGCTCCTGGCGAAAGTACTCCTGGATCATGTCCCACAAATAGCTCTTCTTGGCATAGAGGATGAAGCGCTGGGTCACGATTTCAGCGCGTTCGACGGTTCCTTTCTTGGCCCAGGGATGTACGGGGCTGACCAGGAACTTGAGTTCGTCGGTAAACAAGGGGCGAAACTCGAGTCGTTGCTCGCGGCGCGGTTCCAGCGCCAGCGCCATGTCGATCCGCTGGTTGTGCAAAAATTCCACGACTTCAGCCGTGTCGCCCGGTTCAATCTGGATCAAGCATTGGGGAAAGCTGTCTTTGAACTCCCGCAGCACCGTCGGCAGGAGGTATTGGCAAGCGGTCGGGCTCGCTCCGATCCGTAAGCGGCCATGGCCCCATTTGCCAAGCTCGGCCAATCGTTCTCGCGCCAGCTCCATTTCCCCCAAAATTCGGTTCGTATGCGCCAGGAGCTGTTCCCCTGCGAGCGTCAGGGTTACGCTTTTGCCCATCCTGTCCACAAGACGACAGCGCACTTCCTCTTCCAGCGCCTTAATCGAATAGCTAATGGCCGATTGCGACAGGTGCAATTGCCGCGCCGTCTCCGTGAATGAGCCGGTCTGGGCGAGGTTGGCAAACGCGCGCAACTGCCTGCTGTCTAGGGGCAGAGCCATAGATGAATTGGATCGATGATTCCCATCAAATCAATGAAAGCAGTTTCTCTGCCGGGACATCCGCCGATGGCAAGGAAACAGCTAGGCCTCGGTCAGCCTGGTCATGAAAAATCGTTTGCGTCCAAAAACTCCGGCTCCGCGGCCGTTACGCGTCGGCTTCGTTCCGCTGTGCGACTGTGCCCCGATCGTCATGGCGCAGGAACTCGGCCTGTTCTCCAAGCACGGTGTTCAGGTCGTATTAAGCCGGGAGGTGGGCTGGGCGACAGTGCGCGACAAGATTAGTTTTGGGGAATTGGACGCCTCCCAGGCGACGGCTCCGATGGTGTTCGCTGCCACGCTGGGCCTGGGATCGGTCCGCGTGCCGTGCCTCACCGGGTTGATCCTCAATCTCCAGGGCAATGCGATCACACTTTCCAATCGCTTATGGGAGGCGGGAGTGCGCCACGGTTTGGGCTTGCGAGATTTCATCCGATCCACCCGGGGGCAACCGCCGCTAACATTTGGAGTCGTCTTCCGATATTCCTCCCACGATTTCTTGTTGCGCAGATTCCTGCGCACGCAGGGGATCGATCCGGACCGGGACGTCCGCATCGTGGTAGTGCCGCCACCCCAAATGGCTGGGAACCTCAAAGTCGGAAATCTGGATGGATTCTGTGCAGGAGAGCCCTGGAATTCGGTGGCGGTCCAGCAACGGGCTGGTTGGGTAGTCGGCACTAGTGCCGCCATCGCCCCGCTACACCCCGAGAAGGTGCTGATGGTCCGCCGCGAGTTTGCTGAGTCACACCCGGACAACCATCTTCGGCTGATCGCTGCGCTCCAGGAAGCGTGCCTGTTTTGCGACGAGCCACAAAACCGCCCATCCATTGCAGAGACACTGGCGCAGCGGCGATACGTGAATACCCGCCTCGCCGCGCTGCGCCAGAGCCTGTGCGGTCCCTTTGACCTGGGCCAAGGACGCGTGGAAACCATCCCTGATTTCCACATTTTTTCCCGGCATAATGCCAACGAACCCAGCCTCGATCGCGCAAAATGGGTGCTCGACCAACTGCGCGACAGTGGCGCTCTGCCCCACGGCACGCTCCCCAAACCCGAGCTCGCAGCCGCTTGCTTTCGTCCGGATATTTTTCAATCGGCCCCTGCCGGTCTGCCATCGCCCAGCCCGCGATTCGGAAACCAACCACTCGAAACCAATGCCTAAAAGTCTTGCAACCAGCTTACTATTATTTCTGATCACTACTCGCCTGGCTGCCCAATCCGTAGCGGCCCCGCCTGTCGCGTCGTCCGTCGGGCTGCTTAACGACTGGTTGCGCTCCGATGCTGCTGGTTTTACCCCCTGGGACTTTGGCGGGTCAGCCCGTTTTCGTGGCGAGTTCAAGGAAGGCTTCCTCATCGCCGGAGCGCCCGGTTCGCTGGACTTCCGGGACCACGGCGCAGACGTTAACAACGAATATTTCCTGGGCCGGATCCGCCTGCATGCGGGGTACACCAACGCCTGGTGGGGAGCTTATCTGGAGGGCCAGAGCAGCTTCGCCGCCAACGACCAGCGCTTTGCCTATGCCAACTCGCCGGTCGTGCCCGGCACGGTCAGGCGGCAGGGTGACGGGCCGGAATCGGACACGGCCGACCTGCATCAGGGCTACGTCACCCTGGGTAACCTCGCTCAGTTCCCTCTGTCCCTCCAGGTAGGACGGCAGGAACTTTCTTACGGCGAGGAGCGATTGATCGGCGCTTTCGGCTGGAACAATATCGGCCGCACCTTCGACGCGGCGAAACTTCGCTGGCAAAATGATTGGGTCAAGGCCGACCTCTTCACCAGCCGGCCGGTAGTCCCCGAAGACGGCCGGTTCGACGTGTCGAACGATTATGACTGGTTCTCCGGCCTTTACGCCACGATTCCCCGGATTCCTAAAACCGTGCTCGACCTCTATTTCCTGGCGCGCAACTCCTCACCGCAGGCCATCGCTGCCGCACCCAGTCCGCAATTCCCCCAGCCCAGCGCCCGGGATATTTACACCATTGGCGGGCGCCTCAAATCCAAGCCGCTGGAGTTGGGCAACTGGGATTACCTCTTGGACGGCGCGTACCAGTTCGGCGATTTCCGCGACTTGCGCCTCGGCGGGAATTCTCCGCGCTTGACCCAGAATGCCTACATGTATGTCGCTGAGGCCGGTTACACCTTCGCAGAAGCGTGGGGCCAGCCGCGCCTCGGATTGGAGTACGATTTTTCCTCGGGCGACAGCAATCCCACCGACGGCCAGCACGAGACCTTCGACAACCTCTTCCCCACAAACCACAAATTCTACGGCTATATGGATTTTGTTTCTCTGCAAAATATCCACGATCTTCGCGGCACGCTCCAGGTCAAACCACATCCGCGGCTGAGTCTGGCGTTCGAGGGCCACGGCTTTTGGCTGGCCGATACCCACGACAGCTTTTACACGGTGGCCGGCGTCCCGCGAGGCGGAATCGGCGCCACTCCGGGAAACGGGTACGGCATCAATCCCGGCTACGGCAATTTTGTCGGCACCGAGTTGGATATCGTCGCCAATTTTGCCCTCGCTTCCTTCGCGCAGTTCGAAATGGGCTATGGCCATTTCTTCACCGGCGACTATATCCGCCAATCGCTTTCTGCCCCAACGGAAGGTTCAAGAGATGCCGACTATCTTTACCTCCAGGTCACGTTGGGTTTCTGAGGCAGACTTAGGACCAGTGCTCATCCTGGTTATCATGCTCGCGGGAACCTCAAACGGTGGTTTCGCTGGATTTGCTTGCGCCACTCATTAGCCACCTGCGCCGCTCGGCATACTCCGGCCATTTCGCCACGGCGGCAAGAACTTCCTCGACGATGACCTCGGCCCGGCCGCGTTTCATCAGGGCGCTCTTGCCACAGGTGCGAAAGTCGGCCAGCGTGAATGCGTCACGCTTCCCATTCAGCGTCATTTGATGCGTGGCAGTCCGACCGTCGGTCGGATAATAGCTGTAGGCCACATCGAAAACGGGCGCGAGCGACCCGCGCCCGGCCTTGTCCATCAGGCGGGCGACGTTCTTGACGTGATCGTCCTGAGTACGCGCGATGAGGTTGAAGGTCATCCGTCGAAACTGCTGCTCCACCGCTTCCATCGGCAGGTTCAACTGGCGAATCGTCACCCAATCATCAGGCTTGCTTGGATAATTGGGGCCCAAGTCGTTGTCGATGGTTTTCGGCGTCGGCGCGGTGGCAGTCGCTCGCCAATCCGTGGCAGGCCCCTTTGAGAACCCCGCACTGCTCCCTGAGTGAAACCAGGCTCACGGCGCTGTGTCGGACGACTCCTTCGAGGATGGGACGGATTTCGTGCCACCCCGAGCTGATTAATCTTGCCAGCCGCCACCCAACGCGCGGTAAAGTTGGACGACCGCAAGGAGTTGATTGAGTCGGGT
>JANXQE010000352.1 GCA_025356925.1 Limisphaerales bacterium
AACTCAAGCTGCCACACGCCCGGGTCAATCGGTTGGTTGCAGTCAATATGGCTGAGGTCGAAGATTTGTAACTCGCCGGACGGACGCGCCAGATAAATCTGGACAGACTCCAACAGCTCGCTCTGCGCATCGAAGCGATAAACTCGGCGCGTATCAGCATTTTCAAAGAACTTGTTCTTGCCGTAGTCATCTTCGAGCAGGCCCGAATTGGCCAGGACAGTTACGACGGATTTCAACCTGCCATCCGCGCCGGTTTCTTCGGTGAGACTGAGCTTCCAGCCCTTGGCCTGTGCGTTTTTCAGTTCATTGGCAATGGTATCGCTGAGGCTGGCGATCCGGTGCAGCCATTCCGTGTCAAAGGCGCTGGCGGTGCGTTGTGGAACCTTGACCGCTATGTCCCCGGTTTTGATGAGCATCACGGTGGACTGGCCGTCCATGACCACGACCCGCTGGGGTTTTTCTATGCGCCATTTGAGTTCCGGCCCAAACTGTTTCCACAATTCGATGGTATAGAACTGGCCATCGGGATTGATGCTACCGAAGTTGTCTTGCGGGTAAGCACGCAATTGGCCGCGCAGGTGAATACTGGTGAGCTTAGCGAGCGCCCGTGCGCCCTTGGTCATGACCTCGGCCGCCTTGGCTTGTGCTTTGGGGGTGGCGACAAGGAAGATTAACAGGATGGCTGCGGCTCCCGCAGTTACACCCAATCCAAATCCCCAACGATATTTCAATAGTTTGCTCATGATTGTTTCTCTTTCTGGTTTAAACTGTTGCTTACGAACCCGACTCATCACCGGTTCGACAATTCTCACCTCGGCGGCAGCCTGGCCACGAGCGATGAGCCTCTGTTGCAAGCTCCTGGTCGCTTGGTATTCAGCCCGGCATTCGGCACATACATCCAAGTGTGCCTGGCATCGTAGCCCTTCCTCGTGATCCAGCAGCCCTTCCGCGAAGGCGATTAAGCTGTCCCGGCATTCGGCGCAGTTCATAGTTGTTCAGTTTTGTTGATTGTTCGGTCAGCGCCTTCACGGGCTTTGAGTTCCTGCCGAAGCAGGACGTAGGCTCGCGAGAGCGTTTTGGTGACCGTGCCCAACGGCATGTCGAGGCGTGTGGCCACTTCCTGACAGGAAAGCCCCTCGTAATACCGGAGCAGGATCACCTGACGATGGCTTTCAGGCAGGGCAGCAATGACTTCTTCGAGCGGACAATCTTCGTTGTGGTCGGCTGCGATTATCATCATGGTCTCCGCGACTTCGGGATCTTGCCGGCGACGAAGTTCGGATCGGAACTGTTCCTTTGCCACCCGTCCCGCAATGCCCAGCAGCCAGGAGTAAAACGCCTCCGGCTTGCGGAGCTTCTTCAAGGACAAGAACGCCCTCACGAACGATTCCTGTGCCGCTTCTTCTGCCTGCGGGAAGTTTCCAACCCGCGATGCAAGAAACGCAAACAGCGGCTTCTGGTAACGCTCTACCAGCAACCCGAAGTCCTCGGGATGTCCATCACGACAACGCTCGACGTGTTCTTTGTCAGTCAAGTCCATGCTAAGTCCTGCTCAAATGAATTCGCATCGTCACTTGTAAGTGACGGCCAGGGGTAATTTGCGACAACACAACAAAAGTATAAGTGGCGCTGACATTCGAGGTTCCTTCCGTTGATAGAGTGAGGGGCTGGGCTGGATGGCTGGCTTCAGTCCGTGCGAGGTTGTGGTTCAACTTCCCGGTGGCCGTCCTGTGCGCCCTTGGGATCTAACGTTGGCCGCACTCCAAAATAGAGCACATCTCGGGAGGCGGATTAGAGTCACCAGCTTGTCCTTAGCTTTCATTGGCTCGCATCGACTTTCTACGCAACCCTGAAGACTCGTCCGGAACCTCCGCGCCCAATACTCCAACCGCGAACGCCAGCCTGACTATGCGCCGATAGACTCTCAATTCAAGCCTCAACGCCGTGGCTCGCCGTTGCGATCAGCAGGGGTCGCACACCGCCAGACTAAGCATTATCTTGGGCCATGGCCATAACGATAGTTGGCGAGTTCTGCCCACTTGGAAGAGGGCATTGGATGCGCCCGGTGCGGTGCAAATGGGTGTGCTCAAAAAGATTCTCTTGGCTCGGAAGGAATGGTGGAACCTAGTTCCGGATCAGGCCATTTTTGCCAGCGGCGGCAATACCAACGGACAGGTGCTGAACCCGGCCGCCCGACACAAGGATGGGCATTGGATTATGACATAGCTGGGCAGCAAAACTTCCTTTTCTATCGACATGAGCAAAGTGAAGACGGGCACCAAGTCGAACGCATTTTGGGTTGATCCAAGAACCGGCAACTCGATTTCAATTTGCAGTCTTCCGAATTGCGGCGAGCGATAATTCGAAACTCCAACCGGATGGGAGGACGCTCCGTTGATTGTGGCACCGGAAAGGTAGGGGCCAAGGAGGGGCACTGCTCTTTCGCTTTGTCTGATGAATTCAATGGTTCAGCGAACCTTGACGGAGTGTTTCCGCTTTGCTGTGGCACCTTTGCCTCCTATTTTCCCTGAATGAAATATCGTTCTCTCGGACGAACGGGCTGGAGACTTTCTGAAATCAGTTTTGGGGCATGGGCTAT
>JANXQE010000355.1 GCA_025356925.1 Limisphaerales bacterium
TCGCGGCACGCTTGCTCAGTGGCAAACCACTCCCGAAACTCGATAATCGTCTTCGGATACTCGGGCACTGCACAGAATTACCACAGAAAAGAACAAGAGACAACTGCATAGGCAGATAATAGTATTAATAATAAACTTTGACGACCTTCCGGTCACCAGCGAGGCTATATAGCACCCAAGGTTCCGACCCTTGAGGGTCTTCGTGCGAAGTGGAAGGGCCGGTTGGGAATGAACATCGATCATGTTTCCTCCGAGACATGGGACGAGGAACTGGCAGGGGCAAACCTGCCTGGAGCAGGTCTGGCCTGGGACTCCCTGGTCGAAGAGTTCGTCCTGCGCCAAAAGTTGAGCACCTACGCACTGCGTCCTGAATCGAAAGGTCTGGGGCCGGAGACGCTGTTTATCTGGGGCGACAAGGATAGCATGGGAACGGGAGCGAAGATGGGACGGGAGATGGCGGCCATCGCGCCACACGCGCGTTGCGAAATTCTGACCGACGCCGGCCATATGCCGTGGATTGATCAAACCGAGCGATGTGCTCAGTTGACGATCGGATTTCTCAAAAACGCAGGATGAGCTCCCCCATCTTGAAGTGACCACACCGCTTAACCTATGCTTGGGAGGACGCCCTGATGTCGTCTCTGTTTCAGTGTGTGCGTTCCGGGCGCCCCGCCACTGAGCAACACCGTTCAACATTTTGCCGCGGCTGCGCCCAACGCTCCGCGCTTAGGGCCTCGAACCCCGGTCGGCATGAGCTCCATCCACAACTTGCCGCATGCGGGCAAACCACCAGTCGGCTCGACTTTGTCGTCGATGCTGTCTCTCGGCGTGCGTGGAACTCCGACGGGACGGTCTCCCCGATTCGGGCGGAAGGCCCACCTTAAACTCCAGTTGTCGTGTCAACATAACTAACCCAATTCTAGGATACGACGAACCTGTGCCTTGAGCAAACGGCAGGCTGGTGACAACGAGGTGACGTTTGGACGATAGCCCTGAAGGGGTCAGAGGCGCACATTCGTATACTTCCTGCTCCCGTAAGGACAGGAGCGAATAAAAACATGCGAATGTGCGCCTCTGACCCCCTCACGGCCAACTGCTCCCGGGTTAGTCGCTCCACCTGCTTAATTGTCTTTGCGTTCGCGCCTGAGGAAGTTCTCCGATTCCTCGGTCGTTGCGGGTGTCGGCCAGACTGCATCGCGACCATCCCAAATCTGAGCATAGTGGCTCGAGCCGGGGCGCGGTGTAGGATCACCGCCATTATCCTTCCCGTCCTGTCCAACCGAATACAATTGAAAGCCGCCGTTGGGCGCCAACCGATACCGCAGGGCTTTGCCATCCATATTGTCACGTGGCACGATCGGGAGATAGTCCGGCACCAGCGCCGACAACTCTGAGGGAATACGCCCTTTCTTGAGGCGGTAACGCTCAATCGCGATGGCAGCGAGAGCCATTTGCTGCTGGGTCTGCACCGAAAGCTCCTTGCGGATCATAATGTCGCTAATGCCAGAATTCTCGGAGGCGAACAGCAAACGCATCTTGTCATACCACCCAATCTTGCTCTTCCCTTCTAGGAAAGGCGCCCAAGGTAAAGCTCGCCCCTGCAAATCAAAGCGGCCTGCTAAAGCCGCCCAGCCGTTGGTTCGAGCAATTCGCTCTCGTTCGATAATTACCTGCCATTCGTTCAGGTAGAAAAGCTCCGCTTGATCCGCCCACGACAAGTGCCACAAGGGGACATGAATCCAGTTGAGAACGAACCCGTGCGTCGTGAAACCACCAAGAGCACCATCCGTCATCTCGGCCACTTTCTCACGACCGTTTAGAACTAAGGTCAACTTTTCGTTCGAGTCCTGGATCTGCTGGTAGAAATCCAGGCCCAGCGCCCGTTCCATCTCTATGGCAGCCGCCATGTCGTGGACGAAGTCGCAGGTTTGCCAAGCCGATTGAACAGACGCCAACTGCGGGTCAGTCCACCCACTTGTTTGGAGCGCCTGCCAGGTGGCGTTGAAGGCAAACACCGCGCAAACGTGGCGGACTAGTTGAGAAATCAAAAGCGGCTCCGGCCTTTGAACGGCAACAAGCTTTATCAGGGAGATCAAATGCTCGTGGGCTGCTTCGGTTCGTCCTCTGCTCAATTCGTAAGCTTCGGCGATGCTCAGCAGTTGCGCGGCACGCTTCAGAGGAGCGATAGGCGCCATCTGGAAGTCCACAAACCCCTTTTGGTAATCGAAGCCACTCTCATAGGACGGTCTTTCCACAAACCCATGGATCAGGTCGAGAAGGTCTCTGGACTTGCCTAACTCCTCCTCCACCTTGCTCCAGTCGTTGGTCGTCTTTCCATCGCGGCTCCATTCTTTGAGTCGCCAGGCGACAATGGCATGGCCGGGAGAACTGAGCCGGAGCATCGGCGGCGTGTTATCCAAGTTGCTCATGACCGTATCAAGCCGGTTGCTGAGGCCCATAAGGCCAGTCGCCGCGTTCTGGTCAGCGGACGGGCGCTGAGGTTCCAGCGCGGCAACTGAAAGGACCTCCCCGCTTGATTTCAGCGCACTCAGGCGGCGATTCAATGCCCAGTTTCCGCGAAGATGCTCGACGGCGACGAATAGCAGCAGCACCCAAAACAGCACACTTACGCTAAGGACAATTCTTATCAGGAAACGCTTCACCGCAGCAGCATAACGGCTACCGCAGGGTTTATCGATTCAAAGCTATCCAATTCGGCTCCGGCTGTGCTCCAGACGTTTCCATGTGGGTGGCGAATTCCTAATTTGCACGCGCAGGGCCACTGAGCTGGTTGAAAGTGCTCGACGCCCTCCTCCTTCTCTAGCTTCTTTGGTAGCTGATCCCAACCTCGCGCCGGCCCACCGCTTTCCTCTATCGGACCAGGTCCAACATTGCCAGGTATTCCCTCCCCATTTATCTCCACTACCTCCGCATGGTGGCCGCCCGCTAGCCACTTTGGTAAGTCTCATTCATGTTTCCCGGACTGTTATGGCTTTACCCATCCCCTTGGATATGGATTGCGCAACCGTGCAAAATTCAGAGCCGCGCCCTTAGGTCCTGTTACCAGTCGGTCGGTAGAAAATCTTTGAGGAATTTTCCCCAGAGATGGTTGCCGGTGTTGAAACCGGTGATGATGGGATCAACAATTCGCGCCGCGCCGTCGACGATGTC
>JANXQE010000079.1 GCA_025356925.1 Limisphaerales bacterium
CCGGTCGACAAGCCGGGTGGCATTAAGAAACTCGTGCTGGGAGATGACCATTATTTCTGTTCCGCTGGCCGGTTCACTTCGGTGAGCGGTGACAGCCGTCTTGGCTATTTACTCCTTTCTTCGTATGAGCAGCCACTCCAAGCCTTGCACCGGACTCAACAAAACCTCCTACTGGTCAGCAGCCTAGGAATTCTACTGGCAACAGTTCTCGTCTGGGTGCTGGTGCGGAAGCTCACGGAACCGTTGCGCCTGCTGCGTAACGGGGCGGAAGCGGTGGGTCAAGGCGACTTTTCGCCTCGAGTCGAGGTCACCTCGGGCGATGAATGCGGGGAACTGGCCGCGGTGTTCAATCGGATGACCGAAAATCTGAAACGTTCCCGGGAAGAACTCGAACAGACAGTGGAGCGGCTAAAGACGACCCAAGCGCAACTCGTCCAAAGCGAAAAGCTATCCGGGCTTGGTGAGTTCGTCGCCGGAGTAGCCCACGAATTAAATAATCCCTTAACTTCAGTCATGGGCTTTTCAGAACTCCTGAAGTTAGCCGATTCGAACCCGCAACATCAAAGGCACCTGGATTTGATCCATAAGAGCGCGTTGCGCTGCCAAAAGATCGTGCAAAACCTGCTGAGCTTCGCTCGGCGCCACCCTCCGGAACGCAAGCTTTCGAACATCAATAGCCTGGTCGAGGCTGCGGTCGAATTCCTCCACTATCAACTGCGCACCAGCAATATCGAGGTCGTTACCAACCTCGATTCGCATCTGACACCCGCGATGGTAGACCCGCATCAACTCCAGCAAGTATTCCTAAATATCATCAATAACGCACGGCAGGCGATCGAAGCCCATCAGCGAAAGGGTTGCATTCGCATCCGTTCTGAAATCTGTGGCGGGAACGTCCGAGTCATTTTCCAGGATAACGGCCCGGGAATCTCGGAGGCAAACCTGAAAAAGATTTTTGATCCGTTCTTTACGACCAAGGAGGTGGGGAAGGGCACGGGCCTGGGTTTAAGTCTATGTTACGGCATCGTCCATGAGCACGGCGGGACCATCGCCGTTACCAGCAAGCCGGGCGATGGGGCAGTGTTCACCATCGAGCTCCCGGTAGCCTCGACCTCGGACCGAGTCGACCAGCCCTCGGAGGAGCGCGACGCGGGCATGGCCCGTGGGCGTCGAGGCGTTGGGAAGAGGGTGCTCGTCATTGACGACGAGGATTCGATCCTTCAAATGGTTCGCGAAACGCTGCATCGAAACGGCTTCCAGGTCGATGTCGCGCGTGATGGCGAATCGGCGCTACAACGGCTGAGTCAAACACCTTATGATCTCACGCTCTGCGACTGGAAGATGCCGGGGCTCGACGGGCAACAAGTGTATGAACGGCTTTGCGCGTCACATCCAGCGCTTTCGGAACGAATGATTTTCATCACCGGTGATGTGATGAGCGACAAAACTCAAAAGTTTCTTAAAGACCGACGTAAGGTTTGTCTGTCGAAACCTTTCTCCCTTTCCGAGTTTTGTCTGGCCATCGACAAAGCTCTCGCCCACGCCAGTTGAAGCGCCGTTCCGTTTGAGGTGTCCTGGCAGGTTTTGCGGAACTGGTTGGCCTTTGGTTCATCCTATCGTCAGAGAACGTTAGGAGAATCTATGAACAGAATTCGTTTGGCGCTTTTCCCGGATCGAGTTGAGGCGGCACCCATTCGGGACAGTTTGATCAAAGCAGGCATCCCCGCCGAGATCCACTGTGAACGACAGATGCAGCGGCTCTGGTTCGTGTCGAAGTCGGCGGCCGGCGCACCTCTCGAGGTTCCGCTCCACCGGTGGGAGGAAGCGACCAAGTTGCTGATCGAATGGGATGCGGTGACTGGAGCATTACAAAGGGCAATTCGATGTCCGGAGTGCGGGTCGCTACGCGTTGACTATCCGCAGTTTACCCGGAAATCATTCCTGACGAATCTGGCCATGGGTCTGATGGCCGAACTCCGATTCGTGGAGCGACAGTATTATTGCGAGGAGTGTCATTGCATGTGGTCAAAGCGACGGACAAAACCGGTGCGGCCAGGGCGGGCTCACCAGGCGCCAAATTACTTCATTGAGAACGTCGGGGAGGACCGGTTGGCCGCCGAGCGCGGCCGTGAGGGGCAGTCGGAGCCCAGGCGATAAAAACTTTGAGTATCGTTTTTCCGCTCGGCGGATGGATTGCAGTTGTTGGAACCGGCCTAGCCTTGGCCAACGCCAAGGGGCATCGACAGAAGCCATAACAGCCATGAGGGTCGCGACCGCTCCGATTCACGTTTTGCCTTTAAGCAGGGCGTCATCCCAAAATACAGAGGGCGGCCGCAAACATTCCATCAGAGACGCGACGTTACTCGCTCGAAGCCTCGAAGCCCACCGTGCCGGGTTTTATTTGCTATGACGGGAATTCGCGGCTAACGTGGAGCGAACCAGCGCACTAATCTATCCGGGCCCAATGCTACAAAAGCCACAAAACTCGCAACTCGCTTAAAGATTACCCATCGATTAAAATGTTCGACGTCCGGCACTGCAGCTTCAGAACGGTTTTGGCATTTCTGGTCGGGTTCACCAGTTTTCTTCAGTCTGCCCACGCGGCGCCCGTGCCCATAGCCGGCGCCAACCCGCACGCGCCGCCGCCAGCACAACCTGTTCGGCTTTTGCCGCCACCGCTACGCTCTGGCGGCCCCAAACCCAAACCTCTCGGAGTTACCCCCTATTCCATCGGCCAACCGACGGATGAGGAACAGCTCTATCTCGAGTACCTCAACCGAATGCGAGTCGACCCGACCACGGAAGGCCACCGACTCGCGACCAACACAGACCCAATTGTGCTTTCGGCGTTTGCCGATTTCGCGGTGGATCTCAACTTGATGC
>JANXQE010000363.1 GCA_025356925.1 Limisphaerales bacterium
AAGCTGTTAAAGCGACTCCGGATCTCGCCGAAGCTCTGGGCCGCATGGAGCAGCACCTCGCCGCCAATAGCGTGGACTTGCACAAGACGCCAGTTACTCTGGGCGCGCTTCTGAAGATGGACCCGCAAACCGAGCGGTTCATCGGCAATCAACCGGCTAACCAACTCCTGGCCCGCGACTATCGCGCGCCCTTTGTGGTCCCAAAACGGGTTTGAGGGTTAAATCCGTTTTTCGTCTGCGTCGATGAAATCGACGAATGTCTGGATATCGTCACGGTGCACAAGGCCCGCTTGTTCCTTGCGCATCTTCAACCGGGCCTGCAGCTCCGGGTCGCCTTTTTTCGGATAGTTAAGCATCCGTTCGCGCTGCGCGGCTTTGGCGGATTCGAGCTTTTGGGCGTGCTTCTGCACCCAATCGCAGACCTGCCCATCGGTGATCGAGTTGCGCACGACGTCGATGAACTCTTTTGCATCCACGCCGGCGGCTTCCAGCCAGACGGCATCAAAGCCCTTGCAAAAGTTAGCCTGATAATCCGGGTGAAGTTTGCCGGCCAAATGCAGGCGGATCTTGTCTATGAACCGCGGCAGGTGAAGCCACCCACACATGGTTTCGCGGGGACTGCGGGGAAAAATAAAGTCGCTCATGGAGGGGGAGGATTGGGGCAGGAACCGTTCCTGTCAATCGTCCGTTGAATCAGGCTTCGCGGAGAGCCATAGACGCAAAGTCGCAATCTTCATATAATCCGATGCATGTCCATTGCGGATCTCAGAAGAGAGTACAACCTGGCGGGATTGCGACGCCGGGACCTGGAGAACGATCCGATCGCTCAGTTCCGGAGTTGGTTCGAGCAGGCCACCGGCGCGCGGGCCAGCGGCCGCATGCGGAGATTTTTCATCAGCCTCTACAAATCGCTGTTCCTGATCCACGGCGTGGAGCAACTGGATCTGAATGCCATGACCCTGGCCACCGCGGACCGGCAGGGACGGCCCTCGGCTCGCGTCGTCTTGCTCAAGGGCCTGGACGAGCGCGGGTTTATCTTTTATACCAACTACAACAGCCGGAAAGGGCGTGAGCTCGAAGAGAATCCAGAAGCGGCCCTGGTGTTTTATTGGCCGGAGCAGGAGCGCGAGGTTTGTGTTGCCGGCCAGGTCAGTAAACTGCCGGTGACCGAATCGGAGGCTTACTTTCGGAGCCGGCCTCGAGGGAGCCAAATCGGCGCCTGGGCCTCAGACCAAAGTTCTGTTGTTCGGGATCGCCAGGAATTGGAGGTCAAATGGAACCAGATCGAAACACAGTACCCGGAAAAAGACATTCCCTGCCCATCGCATTGGGGCGGTTACGCGTTGGCGCCGGCTCGCCTGGAGTTTTGGCAAGGTCGTCCCAACCGGCTTCACGATCGCTTCCGGTACACTCGACAACCGGACAAGTCCTGGCTGATCGAGCGCCTCTCGCCCTGAGCGGCGCTCGGAAAGTCTTGTCCGCAGGGGCGCAAGCTCGCTCGCCAAGGTGGCATGGATTATGTGACGGCTGTGCCCGAGAGCCCACCCGAGCGCGTGCCTGAGTCCCTGGTTTCACACCACCCGCGATAGATCGACGGTACCCGTGTCCTGGACACGACCCTGCATCGTTCTGCCTCGCCGTCACACCTGTGAGAGCGCCGCTGGAGACTACTTGGCCTCCGGGTCAATTGCGGCGTCTTCCTGTTGCTCGCTGATGACCGGAGCGATGGCTTGTAGTTTATCTCCCGGATCGAGGTCGATCAGCTTGACCCCTTGGGTGTTACGGCCCGCTTCGCGAATATCCTTTACACAGGTGCGCACCATCTGGCCCGCGGACGTGATGAGCATGATTTCATCGGTATCACGGACGGTCAGGGAGCCAATCACACCACCGGTCCGTTCATTGGCCTTCATCGTGATGATGCCCTTGCCTCCACGCGATTGCAGCCGATACACCGGCTCGATGGTTCCATCTTCCAGCACGATGTCGAATGGCGTTCGTTTGCCAATGCCATTTTCGCCCGCAACCAGCAAGGTCGCGTCACGCACCACCACGGCCAGAGCGACCAGCGCGTCGGTTGGTTCCAGATTGATGCCACGAACCCCCGCGGCCGGCCGGCCCATCGCTCGAACGTCTTCCTCGGAGAATCGAATGCTCATGCCGTCCCGCGTAATCAGTACCACTTGATCCTGGCCGAAGGTCAATTTGACGTCGATCAGCGCGTCGGCTGCTTCGATCCCGATGGCAATGATTCCGCCTTTGCGCACATTGGCAAACTCTCCGATTGGGGTCTTTTTGACCGTGCCCTGGCGCGTGGCAAAGAACAGGAAACCTTCCTGCTGCCACGTCGTATCTTCCTTGTTTGGTCCGGTCTTGGAAACGATTCGGATCAGGGCGCTGATCTTTTCGTCCTGTTTGAGTTCGAGCAGGTTGGCGATGCTGCGGCCTTTGGAGGCCCGGCCCATGTCCGGGATCTCGTGGACCCGCTCCACATACGCCCGGCCGGTGTTGGTAAAAAACATGAGGTAGTCATGTGTGCTGGCGGTAAAGAGGTGTTCGATGAAGTCCTGGTCTTCTTCAGTGTCGCCCTCGCGGGTGGCCATGCCAATGACCCCCTTGCCGCCGCGCCGCTGGGAGCGGTAGGAACTCACGTTGGTGCGCTTGATCAGGCCGGTGTGGGTCAGCGTGATGATGACCCCTTCGTTGGCGATGAGATCCTCGATGGCAATGTCACCTTCGTCCGGAACCAGTTCCGTGAGCCGGGGGGTAGCATACTTCTCCTTGATGGCGAGCAACTCGTTCTTGATAATGCTCAGGACGCGCGCTTCTTTGGCCAGGATGTCGAGCAGGTCCTTGATTCGCTCTAGCAACTCCCGGTATTCAGCTCGCACCTTATCGATTTCCAGGCCGGTCAATTGGTACAGGCGCAGCTCCAGAATGGCGTTCGCCTGGGCTTCGCTGAAAGAATAACGGCCATTGGTGAGCCGGGCTTCGTTGCGGATCAGAATACCGATCGTCTCGACCTGAGCGCGAGTAAAGTCGAAGGCCAGGAGTTTGATCCTGGCTTCGTCGCGGGTAGCGGAACTGCGGATGATGCGGATGAACTCGTCGAGATTGGACAACGTGATCAGGAAACCTTCCAGCGCCTCAGCTCGTTCCTCCGCTTTGCGCAGCTCGAACTTGGTGCGCCGGACGATGACTTCGCGGCGATGTTCGATGTAGCAATTGATCAGTTCCTTGAGCCCAAGGGTCTTGGGACGGCCATGATCGATGCCGAGGGAATTGACCGCGAAACTGCTCTCCAGCGACGTGTGCTGGTAGAGTTTGTTGATGACCACCTTGGGGATCGCATCACGCTTGATCTCGATCACCACCCGGGTGTTCTCGTCCGATTCGTCCCGAACCGCAGTAATCTCCGTGATAATTTTTTCGTTCACGAGGTCCGCAATGCGTTCGACCAGCACCGCTCGGTTCACGTTGTAGGGAATCTCGGTGATGACGATCTGCTCACGGCCGCCTTTGAGCTGCTCGAGGCCGACCCTCCCGCGCACCTTAAGACTGCCCCGACCCGTGCTGAAATAGTTCTTGATGCCCTCCAGGCC
>JANXQE010000393.1 GCA_025356925.1 Limisphaerales bacterium
ACGCCGGCGCACTTCGAGTTGTGAGACAACATGCCGAGCCAGGATCCGCAACGCTTGCTTTTGTTCCGGACGGAGGTCACGGGGAACCTTGTCAATCACACACAGCGTGCCTAAGGCGAACCCGTCCGGTGAGATGAGCGGAGCGCCCGCGTAGAACCGGATCTTCGGATCCGAAGTGACCAGGGAGTTGCGGGCAAACCGCGCATCTTTCGTAGCGTCGGGGATGATGAACAAGTCGTTTTGCTGAATCGCGTGGGCGCAAAAGGAAATGTCGCGGGACGTCTCGGCGACGGTCGTTCCGAACTTCGATTTGAACCACTGGCGCTTCTCGTCCACCAACGAAATCAGGGCAATGGGCGCCTCGCAGATCGCGGCGGCAAGCTCGGTAAGGTCATCGAATAAAGCCTCGGGCAGGGTGTCCAGCACCTCGTACTGCCACAACACTTTCAGGCGTTTCTTCTCGTTGTCAGGATTTGCCGCGCTCATGGACCACTTTGTTTCTGCCGTGCTATCATAATGAGCGAGCCGTTTAACGCAACGGATCTTTTCGATCAATCCACTGGCGATCGCCAGCCCTCGCTGAGAAGTTCGAAAGGGCATGCTCAAGATCGGTGGTTTGACCTGGAGTTCCCGACCCGTTACGATTGGACCAGAAGTGATAAAGGATCTGCATCCTGGCGGTTGAAGCCGCGTGTCTTGGAATTATGCCCGCAGCCATCCCGCAACTCGAAGTTAAGCCCCCGACGATCTTTACGACGGGGGTGGTCCTCAGCATGAGTCTCTACGGTTTGATCCTGGTGATCCCCGTTTTTATTTCAATGATGGTTGTTAGCGTGCTCCACTTTGGGGCCCTTACCTTTTTGGTTCCTCTGGCGACCATCGCGGTGACGGCATTCTTTTTGCCTGTGGGATTCGGCAACCCCTATGTCGCCAGGCTTGTCCGCCCATTGCGGCCGCAGTCCGCGGTGCACCAAAACTGCTATGTGGTGCAGTTGACCCGAAATCCCAGGAACCGATCCGGGCTCCTGGCGCTCCTGGAAGATGCTGATGACATCGGCTGCTTGTGTTTCACCGAGTCGGCTCTGGTCTTTAACGGAGACTCGGTCCGATTAACCCTGCCGTACGATCAGATCAAGGATCTTAGACAGAGGAATGCCGGCTGGCGGGCGCTGTTTGCCTATGGGTCTCAGACGGCTTTTTCCGTCGCGAGCTTGCCCGAGGCAGGCAGCTTCCTGTTCGCAGAGAGATCCTCGTGCCTTTTGACCACCTCAAGGCGGAACGCCAACGTGATGTACCAGCGCTTGTGTGAAAAAATTCAGATGGCGGTTCTCCGTCCTTCAGGCTGACGGCCGCAGGACCATGGGATTCAGGAATGCGGCGCGCCGTTCGGGGAGGGAAGGGGAACAGCCGACAGATAAACCGTAAAGGTAGTACCCTGACCGACAGCGGTGCGGACATGCAAGGCGCCACGAGCTTCTTTGATCAAGCGCTGAACGATGTTCAACCCCAGGCCGGTGCCCTGACGGGCCGCTTTGGTTGAAAAGTACGCTTGGAAAATCTTAGGCAGGATGTCTTCCGGAATACCCGACCCGGTATCACGCACGGAAATCATCAGGAGCGGCGGAGTATTATCGAAGTTCTCGACGTTGAGCAGACGTTCCTGCGGGCCATCTTTGAACAGAGTCAGATCGAGGGCTTGTCGCAGCGTCACGCCTTCGATGTCCACCTTATGGGGTTGAAGGGCGCACTGGAAGGCGTTGATGGCCAGGTTCAGGAGCACCTGGATGACGTCGGTTCCGTTCATGCGCACAGCCATGTCCTCGACCAGGGGATGAACCGTAAATTGGTGATGTTGGCTGCTGTGTTGGACTCGCGCCAGGTGGCTGACGTCGGTTAAGATTTGGTTCATCCCAACGCGCGGGGCGTCATCGGACTGGCGCCGCAAAAATCCCAAGTACCGCCGGGAGATTTCGATACAATTGGTGACCTGCCGCGTGATGGTCTTGAGCCGATCCTTGAGGAACTCCAGGTCCTCATATTCAAGACGGGTTGCGTTGCCAATGCGCTGGTTCAGCAGTTGCACGAACCCGGAGATCACCGTGAGCGGGCCGTTGATATCGTGAATGATGCTGGCGTAGATTTCCCCGCGAGTGTGAGCCATCTGCTCTTCGAGTTTTTGATTTTGAAGTTCGGCAAGCAGTTCCTGGAGCTTCTCCGCGTTGTTGTGGATCTCTCCTTCCAAAGTGCGGCGCTGCATGGCATTCGCCACGGCGGTGCGCATGGTGGAGATGTCGAAGGGTTTGTTAATGTAATCACAGGCCCGCAACCGCAAGGCGTGCCGAATCGTGTCGGTAGTTTCGAAGGCGGTCATCATCACGACCTCGATCGTGGCGTCCACGAATTTCAGGCGCTCGAGCACTTCAATACCAGACATGCCAGACATGCGGATGTCCAGCACGGCAACATCGATTTTGTTATTTTGGGCCAGGGCAATCGCGGAGGGTCCGTCGCTGGCCATCAGCACTTCGTAGTCATCTTTGAAGATCACTCTTAACGACTGGCGAGGGCCATCTTCGTCGTCGACGATCAAAAGTGTTCCCTTTCGTCTGGGCAAAATGGGCTCCACGGGCGGAGAATAGCTATCCAATGTCGCAGTGGAAGGCATCATTGAATGGTGTTGCTGCCATCCAACGGATTACTGCCAAGTGCAATCACTTCGCGCACAGGCGGCATATTACACCGGGCGGGTTGGCCGACAAGAAGAAAGAACCCTGTGAATCATTGCTTCACGGAGATTGAGAACATACCCGCGTCCAACGCCAGGACGTACAACTCGCCATCCGCATCCTCGGCGAAACTGGAGATGTTCTTTGGTTGTTCAAGCAACGTTCCGTATGCTGTCACGTTGCCATTCTGATAGCGAAGACCCCAGATGGTTCCCAGGTTGTAATCGGCGTAGAGGTACACGCCCTGAAGCGCCGGATACCTTTTGCCGCGGTAAACATAGCCCCCGACAACGCACAACCCGGTGGTGTGCTTGGGGAATTTGGACTCTGGCAGGAGCTCAGGCCGATGCGGGTACTCGATAATCGGTTCATTGTAATGGGCGCCCACGGGCCCGGGTTTGAAATGATGCAAGCCCTCCCGGACGCTCCACCCGTAATTGCCACCTTTGACTATCAGGTCCACCTCCTCCCATAGTTCCTGACCCACGTCGCCGGCCCAGAGATCGCCCGTTTGTCGGTCCCAACTGTATCGCCATACATTTCGTAAACCGTACGCCCAAATTTCTTTGCGCGCTCCCAGACCACCCATATCCGGCTCACCGACGAACGGGTTGTCCGAGGGGATCCCGTAAGGTAGGATGAGTTTTTGAGGGCCCATTTGAATTTCAGCGCGGGTGTTGACGTCGATGCGCAGGAGTTTTGCCAGGAGCGTCGCCGTGTTTTGACCGTTGCCGAAAGGGTCACAGCCGCTTCCGCCGTCACCCAGCGCGAGGTACAAATACCCATCAGGCCCAAAACTCACCTGTCCGCCTTTGTGATTGCCGAACGGTTGGGGAACCTCAAGCAGGACACGCTCGGACTGCCGGTCGGCTTGATCCGGGTCACTGGTGGACACCTTGACTTCACTGAGGACGCTGCGCCGCGGATACATCGATCCGGGCTGCGGATTCTGCTGATTATAATAAATATAAAACAGCCCGTTCGTCCTGAACCCGGGATGGAAGGCGATGCTGAGCAAACCCTCCTCGTTATCGACGAAAGGCGTTCGATCAACAATGTTGAGAAACTCCTTCGATTGGCTCCCATCCGTTCCCTTGCGGACGATGAGGATCCGTCCGTCCTGTTGTACGATAAACAGGCGTCCCGAGCCATCAGGTGCTTCCGACATCCACAGCGTGCGCTGGAGCGAGAGTTTGGGGAAAACCGGCCGCATTTCGACCCTGGGCAGGGACTGGGCCTGAAGCGAGCTCACGATCAGGCAAAGGCAGTAACACGCCACTATTCTGAACTTGAGGGGGCTAATCATGGCTGCGGAGTCAACCAAGGCTGTGGCTGGAAGTAAAGCCTGCCGTCGCGTCCCAGGAGGCTGCGCCCGAAATCAGCTTTCTCATCACGCTTGGCAGGTGACCACCTGCCACTCTAATTCAACGTGAAGCTCCGGCGAGTGCTTGACTGGCCGGGCTCGGAGTAGGAATATCACTAAAACCTAACCAATAAATCTTTATGAAACACCTATTGTTCAGCCTTTGCGTTGCCGCCTTATTGACTCAGCAAGCCGCCTTCGCCGATGACTCGGAAGCCCTCTCAGGGAAATGGTCGGTCAAAAAAGTCAATGACCAGGGTCAGAACATTACCCAGACCATCGAGGTCAAAAAGGACAAGTTCGTGTTCCAAATCCTGACCGCGGACGGCAGCGTCGTCCTGTATGCCGAAGGCGACCTAAAGCTCGAGAAGCTTGGTCCGTTCAGCTCCGCACGGTTTTACCACATTCGGGGTGGGAGTTCAGCCTCGAATCTGGACGACGTGGATGACGTCTATTCGTCGGTTTATTCATTGGATGGGGATACCTGGACGATGGCTACCAATTTTGACAAGCAGCGCGACGGCCAGAAGCCGAGCTTGGACGCATATAAGCGTCTAAAGGCAGGGGCGGCGCCAAAGTCGGCCAAGTGAGTGATTACTCAGTTAGACCATCGGAAAGGGCAGTTCGAGTGGGCTAACTCTTGCGTGAAGTGGGGGTTGGGCCGGGTTTTGGCAACCTCGCTGTTGCTTCCGGCGGCAGGACGCCCATCCTCGTACCACCCCTGAGGAAAAAGTGGGGCTCGGCAATAGCCTCGCCCCACTGGCCTGCCTCCGGCACTGGTTCCCAGCTATTTGGCGCCTTGATCAATCCAGGCGCGAACCAGGCCAATCTGGTCAGGTGTGAGAGGCTTGGGAGGAGGGCCGAACCCATGAGGGCCGCCGGGACCACCAGGGCCGCCACCACCGGGAGGAGGCGCTCCACCACCAGGAGGCGGGCCGCCAGGACCGCCGGGACCACCCGGGCGGGGCCGGAACTTTGGCGGCATGGCCACGTCCTCGTTGACTCGCGCCACCGCCGCGACCACCAAACTCGTCTTGCTGTTGCCAGGGACGACGATTTTGCCATCCTCGCCACCTTTCAGCACGGCTTCCAGGCTGTCGAGGCGCAAGTCAGCCTTGGGTTTTTGCGCGCCGTGGCAGCGAAAGCAGGAAGCCTCGAAGATCGGGCGAATATCCTTCTCGTAGGTGACACCCTGCGTGCTTGCAGCGGGCGGAACCTTGCTGACATCGATTTTGGTGATATCCCATTTATCGTCTGCCCTGACGGAACCGGTGGCCCCCGCCAAGGCTAACACGAGGAGAGTGGAAGTTTTAATCATAATTATTGTTCAGAATGAGCCGGAATGTTGGTTATTTTTAAGAGGACGTCAAGTGCCGGACAAAGGTTACCGCCCCCTCCTTCATTTCAACATGCGCGCGCCTCCGGCTGGACGCGTGGAGAAGATCGCCGGCATATTGCCGGTTTTATTCTCGTAACCTTCCTCGAATTTGCGGGCGATGCCTTTGACCGATTGGGTTCGAATGAGGCTGACGGCACAGCCCCCGAAGCCCGCACCGGTCATTCGGCACCCGATCATGCCCTCCTTTTTCGGAATGCTTTGGGCGATTTCAACGAGAGCGTTTAACTCGGGACAACTGACCTCGTAATCATCGCGGAGCGAGGCGTGGCTGGCGTACATCAACTCCCCAACCTTCGACCAATTGCCAGCCTGGATCGCCTGAGCCGCCTCGAGGGTTCGGCCGTTCTCGGTGATGACATGGCGGGCTCGGCGGAAGACGACCGGGGTCATGACGCTGCGCGCCGCGGCGAGCTGTTTCAGCGTGGAGTCACGCAACGCGCGGACGTTCAAGTTCCGCGCTGCGGTCTCACACTGCGCGCGCCGACTGGCATAGACGCCGTCGACCAGCTTATGCCGGACATTGGTGTTAATAATCAAAACCGTCACGGAAGGATCAGCCATGCGCACGGGCGTTGCCGTGCGCGTGCGGCAATCCAGCATTAACGCATGGTTTTCCTGGGCGAGGACGGAGGTGAACTGGTCCATGATGCCACAGGGCACGCCGGCAAACTCGTGCTCCGCGCGCTGGCAAAGCAACGCCTTTTCGACGGGATCCAGCGTGCGGCCAGCCATTGCTTCCAGCAGCGTCGCGGTGGCGACTTCCAGGGCCGCGCTGCTGGAAACACCGCCTCCGAACGGCACCGTGGAGTCAATGACCGCATTGAAGCCGCTTACCTTGATTCCCTGCTGCTGAAATCCCGCGATGACGCCTCGTACGTAGTTTGACCAACTCGGCTCGCCGCGCTGGATTTTGGTCCGAAGACTGAAGCTAGCCGTTTCTCCAGTTGTCACACTATGCAGGGTAACCTCGCGCTTGGAGTTCCGACCCGCTGCCAGGACCGTGTAGCGTTCGATGGCCATCGGCAGCACGAACCCCTCGTTATAATCGGTGTGCTCGCCGATGAGATTGACCCGGCCCGGAGCGACAGCTTTCCACTCGGGCGCGTGACCGTAGCACTTGGCAAACATCTCGGTGCCTTGTTCTACCACTGAATCCAAAGACATAGTTCGTTCCCTACAGAATAAGACGACGGGCGGC
>JANXQE010000403.1 GCA_025356925.1 Limisphaerales bacterium
CCTCCCGAGTCGACACTTGCATGGGGAAACGATCACGGTTGTCGGCGGCCCAGGTGTCGAAGGAAAGGCCAAGCTGCTTCTGGTTGTTCTGACACGCAACTTCTGGAACAATATGGTTCTGGCCGGTCCGACCGAGCATCGGCAAAAGCAGGGCACCGAGGATCCCGACAACACCGATCACCATCAAAAGCTCAATCTGCGTCTTCACTGTTCCAATTGACGACCGGACGCCTCTTTTTCCGCTGGCGGGAGCGCATCCGAAGAATGAGCGTTGTTTCGGCCAGAAGCAGCACGAGCAGGTACAGCAGCCAGGCGGCGTCTTTCAGGAGATCCACGAGAGCGCTGCCGAACCATAGGGGAAAGACGGAGAAGCCGGGTTCCTCATTGGCACTCGGCTTCGCTGCTGGCCCGGTTTGGATTGGCGCGGGTGTGGTCGCGGGCTTCGCGTTGGTGCGGGTCTGAAGGTCCGGAGCGGGGGACGAGGAGGGAGCCGGCTGGGCGACGGCACGGGATCCAATCGCCTCGGCGCGATGCGTTTGATCGGCCAGATCCATAGACTTACCCACCGCGTCTGGCATGCCGGACGCCGGGGCGCTGGCGGACCTCAGCCCGAGCACGCCGGGGTTTGCCAAAGAACGGCTCGATGGCTGGAGGCCGGGCGGGGCGCCGCGCAGCAGGTTCGGCAGAGCCAACTCGCCCGCAGATGGCGTCTGATCGAGGCTGGCGCTGAGAGCCTGGCTGGTCTTTTCCTCAACGTGGGCGTCGGCAAACAGCAAATTACCTTTGAACTGGTGCAGTTCGGAGGTCCAACGCCAGCCGCGATTCAGTTGAGGGCGGACCAACGTTGACATCCGCTCATAATCGTTGGTCAGATTTCTATCCCCGGCAAGAATCGAGTAGGGCCTGGAATACTCGGAACGCAGTCCCACAAAATAGCTGAGGTTTTGATTATTGAAGAAAGCAAAGCCGGCCGCGGGCAGGCGGGTGTCGGCCGGGCAGGTTAATAATTTTGGCGAAACCAGGTCGTTTGAGAGCGTTTGAAAGTGGCGAAACGAGAAGAAAAACTCACCCACCAACTGGATGCTGGTCGTGGTGAATTCCTGCGATCCCCCTGCGCTGGCTGGAACGGCCATCGGAAATTGGCTATTGTGATCGTGGGCGAAATTTTGAAATGCCAGTCCCACTTGCCGGAGGTTATTGATGCAGCCGATCCGTTGGGCCCGCGCTCTACCCTTGCTGACCGCAGGCAGAAGCAGAGATGCCAAAATGCCAATGAGGGCCATCACACAAAGTAATTCTATCAAAGTGAAGGCGCCGGATCGGCTCACTGCTCGAATGGCTCTCATACCCTGCATTTCCTGCCAGCATTAACAATGCCGTCGAAAGTGCGCCTTGCCAAGAGAGGAAGCGGGCAAGCTCATGCGTGAAAGTCACGCGAAATGCGTGAAAATGACGCAGACTGACCGATCCAGCCAGAGGCGGACAACGTGTGGTCATATGGGGCGGAGGGCGACGTTCCATCCCGCTTGAGCATCCGTTGGTTCCACGCTGCGGATCGGCCGCGCGGGGCGTTTTCGGATTTCGGTCTTCGGGCATTCTTCGGGCTTCGGGTTACGGTCTTCGGATTTCAGGGCCGCCGCCAAGCCTTCGCGCTTTACCGACCGGCCTTTAGAGCGGCCCTGAGGGCCCCTTTT
This sequence comes from Limisphaerales bacterium, assembly GCA_025356925.1. Taxonomy (GTDB): domain Bacteria; phylum Verrucomicrobiota; class Verrucomicrobiia; order Limisphaerales; family UBA8199; genus JANXQE01. The sequence continues at coordinate 1,695 of JANXQE010000403.1, forward strand.
GCGCTTGAACTAGTCTCACGGAGGGCGAACTCTGACGCGCATGAAGTTTGCGATCTGCAACGAGATCTTTCAGGGATGGAAGATTGAGGATGTCTTCGCTCACGCCGCTCGGATCGGTTACGATGCGGTGGAGATTGCCCCGTTCACCCTGGCAAACGCAGTCACGGATATCTCGGCAGTCGAAAGGAAGCGCTTGCGCGAGCTTGCGGTCCGCAACGGGATCGCGATTGCCGGGATTCATTGGGTGCTCGTGAAACCTGAGGGACTTTACATCAACCATCCGGATGCCCAGATCCGTGAGCGCACGGGGAACTATTTTTGTGAGCTCGCAGACTTTTGTGCCGACTTGGGTGGCACCAGGATCGTGGTAGGCTCGCCCAAACAGCGGAATCGTTTGCCGAACGTCTCGATTGACCAGGCGCGCGATTGGGCCATTGATACCCTTCGCGGCGCGGTCGCACGAGCCGCGGCGCGTGATGTGACGGTTTGCTTCGAGCCTCTTGGACCCGGGGAAACCAACTTTATCAACACCGCTGCCGAAGCGATTGAATTCGTGCGCCGATTGCCTTCTCCAAATTTTCAAATCATTCTCGACGTCAAAGCGATGAGTTCCGAAATCAAGCCGATCTCCGAGATCATACGGGAATCGTGGCCTCACTTCGCACATTTCCATGCCAACGATCCGAATCTGAAAGGGCCCGGGTTCGGTCAAGTGGATTTTAAACCGATCGCCAATGTGTTAAAGGAAGTTGGCTACAACGGTTTCGTTTCAGTCGAGGTTTTCAACTTTGACGATGGCGCAGAGACCATCGCGAGCAGGAGCCTGGTGTATCTAAGGCAAGCATTTGAATAAGCTCCTCGTGCCGTCCCCAGAACGTCGAGCATCCAACAGCAACGCGTCAAACCAGCGCGAGAATGGGACCGTGGCACGAACCACGTGAGTCATGGCGAACGAATTCTATGACGCCGGGAACCAACGCGCAGCACGTGTGCAGGAGTTGTTTGCCCGCATTGCTTCACGGTACGATCTCATCAATGACTTGCAGAGCTTCGGGCTTCATCGGTGCTGGAAACGCCGGGTTATCGACCTGGCACAGCCCAAAGCCTCCGAGCGTGCCCTGGATCTCTGCTGTGGCACCGGCGATCTGGCATCGATGCTGGCGCAGCGAGGCGCGGAGGTCGTGGGGATGGATTTTAGCGACCGCATGCTCGCGGTGGCCTTAAGCCGAAACCGCCAATCAAGGTACTCCGACCAGGGCCGGGCAAAATCGTCTCTCACCCTGCACTCCGCACCCCGCGCTCCGCAACTCATCCAGGGAGACGCCCTGCGAGTGCCTTTTCGTGATGGATCATTCGACATCATTACGGTGGCCTATGGTTTGCGAAACCTCGCGGATGTAAACGCGGGCTTGCGCGAGATGCGCCGCCTCGCGCGGCCCGGCGCACGGCTGTTGGTGCTGGACTTTGGCAAGCCGGACAATGCGCTCTGGAGGACTCTTTATTTCACGTATCTCAGGCTGTTTGTGCCGGTCTTGGGCCGGATCTTTTGTGGCAGCGCCAGCGCTTATGCCTATATCCTGGAGTCGCTCAAACACTATCCCGCCCAGCAGGGAGTGGCCGCCCAGATGCGAGACCTCGGGTTGGTCAACGTGCGCATTATCAATCTTCTCGGCGGTGTCATGAGCATCAATTACGCCGAGAAGGAGATCTGAGCCCGAGCGGCGGCCATCATGTAAGGCCGACGCGCTGGCAGGTGACCTCACCTGAGCCGGCCCCTGCCCTGCGCCCAACTAGGAGCCAACCGGGTCTTGCAATGGCCGAACCAGTTCAGCCAAAATGCGCCCCGTGAACTTCCGAGAAAAAATTGTTCCCTGGGAAAAATTGCCCGAATGGCGGGCGGCCATGCGCGCCAGCGGCAGGAAGCTAGTCGTCACCAATGGTTGTTTCGACCTCCTGCACCCGGGCCATGTCACGTACTTGGAGTCCGGGCGAAACATGGGCGATGCTCTGCTGGTTGGCCTGAATGGCGACGAAAGCGTACGCCAGCTCAAGGGTCCGGGACGGCCGGTCAACTGCGAAGGCGACCGGGCGGCGGTGCTGGCCGCGCTGGAGAGCGTGGCTGGGGTCTGTATTTTCGCTGAACGCACCGCGACGCGTTTTCTCGCTGCGGCCCAACCCGAGGTCTATCTGAAAGGCGGAGATTACACTCTGGAAACCCTGAACCAGGACGAGCGCCGCACCGTCGAGCAAGCGGGTGGGAAAGTCGTGATCATATCCTTTGTGCCGGGCAAATCGACGACCGAACTGCTCAAGAAGATTTCTCACCTCTAATCTGTGGGAGGACCGGGCTTCTAATTATTGGGGGCGATGGGTTCGGGTTGGCCAGGGCCCGCGCGGTCCACCGGAGCGGGACAAAGCAGAAGGGTTCGCCGTTCCTCCCGCGCCAGCCGGCAACAGATTTGGCAGCGGCGGCGCTCCGGGCGGAGCAGGCCGGGCGGGAACTGACTTGGCGCCATCGTTCTCGAAAGTGAGCACCATCACCGTGCCTGAGTTACTTACCTTCACACTGCCCACTGTCTCGTCGATTTGCAGCACCTCGATTTCTCCTTCGCGCTGCCCCTCCGTCAGGATCAGGGATAGCTCTTTAGTGGGATCGGCGGGCTTTGAAGGATTGGGCACCACCTTCATGAGTGCTCGCTTGTTTCTGAGGATGGTGGTGATTCCAGTAAGAATGATCTTTGGCAAAGCCGCTGGCGGACTGGTTGAAACCGACGGGGCCGGTGGCGGCTGCAAAGCAAAAGCATTTCTATCAGGAATAGACTGATATTGCCCACTCGTTGGGTCGGGTATGAGGGCTTGGGCACTCTCGCCCAAAACACCAATGACCAACGTAGCTACCAAACATACCGGAAAACACCTCACAATAGTAATAGACACATTGTTGGTATTAACACCGCCCAGGTGTTTTGGGTGCACCAGGAAGGTCGATGGAATGGGTGCCCAGGGATGCCAAGACCACCAAGACACCTAATTCAAC
>JANXQE010000464.1 GCA_025356925.1 Limisphaerales bacterium
AAACCGCAGTCGCCTGCACGAAATTGTTGGGCCTCCGTGTCAAAAGGGCCACCATTTCTTTTTCGGCCTTTTCCATTCTTCGTATCGGCGCTCAATCAGCCGCCGCAGTTTCTGGTAACTTTCCTCAGAATAATCAACGTGAAACTCTGACGTCAAGCGGCCCTGCAACGTGCCGATGTAGTCGCGGAGGTAGCGGCCATGCTCGAAATCAAAGTAGTGCATAGCAAAGGCGTTGCCCTCCTCTGAAAGCATGTCGTCAATTAGACAGCAATCCCACCATTCGTAGACCTTGTGGATCGAAATCTCGCCCGCCCGAAACTGCCGTAAAGTCCCCTCGCCCTCCTTCTCAAAGAAGTCACTCATCATGCGATGCTCGATCAGCCAACGAAGGAACATAACCGTGTGATTGGCCGCATGCTCCTCCGACAGGCCATACTGCTCGATCGTCTCGTAGTGATATTTGGCCTTGTCATAAACGTGGGGTGAACTCATGGATGTCGATTGGCCCAACGCTCGCGGTGAGTGGCGCCGGGTGAATGATGAAAAAATGCAAACAGAACCGCCCGCCCGGCGTCCACTCCAGCACGCTGGTTCGGCAATCCTGTCATGTCTTGAGCCTTTCCTGCAATGCCCTTACTGGCGCTCCGTGCGCGATGCGCCTACTGGCGCGCCACGCATTAGCGTTCGCACGAGAGCGGCGCAAAAGCCTCAGGAGCGCGTCCCAACTCAATACCTCTGGAAGCCACAGGTAGGTTGTATTCATGTGATGGGCCACTACCCCTGCAAGCTCCTCACGCGGAGAAACTCGTTCATCGCCATTCTTCCCGCCCAAACATTCGAAAACGACCACATCCTCGCCGTCCAGCAAGCACCGAACGAAACCAGGGTCGCTATCGGACAGCAACCACTCAGCTCTGCCAGCTTGCGTCAGCTCTTCTAAAAGCTCCACAAATCGGACTTGGGGCCTCAATCGACCCTGCCCAGTTGCCACTAGGGCGCTCATGCCGAACGCCCGGCATGAGTGGCGCGGGGCCGCTGGCGTTGAAATGCCAACACGACGCGCCATCCCGCGTCCACTCCAGGCCGCTTGTTCGGCGCCGTGGCACTCATGCTCACACGGGGTTGCTTGACGCCGCCCCTGAGAAGATCAGGTGCCGCGCATCTTCGTAATCCCCGTCGCGCAAAACCCACAATTCAGTAATGAATGGCATGCCGGGGATCGCTTGGGAGACGGCGTCGTTACGAACTTCGCAAGCGATGCCGGCAGCATCCAATTGGCTGTGGGCCAATCCAATCTGCGCACTATCCGGTGAAGAAAAGACCTGTTTCATATGAAAAGTCTCGATACCGCCGAACGCTCCGCAGCAGCGGCCCCGCGCCACGGGCGTGCTATGCAAACTGAGCGGAATCGCGGGGTCCGCTGACTGCGGTTGTTAGGCCACGCCATCGTTACATGCCTATTGTGTTTAGCAAGCGAACGCGCTCGCTCACGCCGGCGATGATAAACTCCTCCAATGCCGAAGCCATCACCCTGATTCGGGGATTGCGGAGTCCAATGACGACAATCGCCTCAATGACGAATGGCTCGCCAGCACGATCCGTCATCTTGTAGATACCCGCTGTGTCAAGCTGTTTGAGGCGTGCCGAAAGTCGCATGCTGATGTCATTATTCACCGACGACTTGCCGATGTAGGCACCCACACTGTCTGGGTCACTTTGACGGTGAACGCAAAGGATGTAGACGCCGGGATAGAGCCTGTCTGGTAGGCATTCCTGGTCTTTCCAAGGCACGCCTTTTGCAAGCACCGCGCCGGATTCGGCGTTGGAGCCGTTCAATGGCGCGATCCTGAATTCGTCCGCCAAGAGCAGGTTGAACTTTTCAATTTCGACGTTTACCTCGCGGATGATGTTTTCATATTTCTTGGAGATCATATTGGTTTGGTGTGCGTGCAGCCTATTGGCCTAACGCTCCACATTAGCCGCCTCGCGACGCCGGCAAGCAGCATTAAACAACGACGTCGTCGCGGGGTCAGGCTGCATGTGCTGGTTCGGTGCGCTTTTTGCTATTTTTGAGGCGACCATTTCTTCAAAAACACCATCACCTTGTCCGGACTATATTCGTCCCCAGCGGCGAGTTCCTCAACGTTCTGTGTAGTCAGCTTCCTTCCCTTCATGTCCGAAACTGCAATGGTTGGCAGGCCAAAGAGCGTTGGCCCGTATTTTTCAACAATGTCCTGGTTGTGCCCCTTATTGACGTCGATCATCACAACCACATAGTTCTTCCTCAGTTCCGCGGCCACGTTCCGATTCGCTTCGAGGAATAAGCGCAGCGTGTGACACCCGGAGCACCAGTTGGCACCAAATTCGATAAGCACGTGCTTGCCCTCCTGGTTGGCCCGGTCGAGCGCATCTGCCATCAGCTTTGCGCCATCGGCCGACTCATCATAAATCTTGGGCTGAGAGCGAACGAAGGCCTTCATTTGCAGATACCTGGGGCTGTCTTGTTTGATGAATTTCTTCTGGGTCGCATCCCATATAGTTTCAGCCGAAGCTAGTTCGTCATCGAGTCTAAACACGGAGTCTGAGACCTGTTCAAGAAGGCGTGCGGATATCAGTTGCACTGTCCCCGTTGCAACCAACGTGCTGTCGGTCCATTCGATCCTCGATGGAAATTGATACCCGCCCAGGTTGGTGTAGTTGAGCAGCCTATTAACCATCTGGCCCTTGTTACCAAGGAAAATCATGGTAATAGCCTTCGGAGTAAATGCTCGATTAGCGTCGTCGATACCAATTGTCCACACCGTCTGCTGCTGCGCAAGCAGTGGCCCTGGGATGGATATCTGGAGCAAACCATCCGAAATTTCTCCTGGTGGCAGGGTCAGTCCCGCTCCGACTGCATCCGAAGTGATGTCCGTGAAACGCAACATGCATTGCAAGCAACTGTCAGATCTTTTTGTCAAAAACATGAACGGTGCCACCAACGGGTTCTGCGAACTCTCCGCGCCGCTCGAGTGTGGGTTCCCTTGCCTTATTACCATGTAGCGAGGATTGCCCTCGTAACTGGAAAAGAGACTTCCGTCGAATGCCGACTCACTCTCTGCCACCAGGTTCGTTCGGGTCGCTGAGACAAGCCTGCAAGAGGCATGATACTTCGGTCCAGAAACAATATAGGAATATCGGCAAATTCGGCAAAACTCCGTCTTGCTATCCTTTACTGCCTGCGGCCCTGGCGAGTTTTTCATCCAAAGTGTGTCCAGCCATTCAAGC
>JANXQE010000486.1 GCA_025356925.1 Limisphaerales bacterium
GCCGCCGACGCTCCTGGCTGCCTTCCGGCTTTATTGCATCGAAGAGCTCAGCGCCTCTCAAATCGCCCGCAAATTTGGGTGCTCCAAACCGACCGTCCTCCGCCGCCTGGGGCTCATCCGCGCCCGGATCGGCCTCGATCCCCGGCAACTCCGCCGACTCTCACCCCACATCGCCAAATTGGAGGACACCCTGCGAAAACAGGAACCAGACGACGGTTCCGAGTGACGCGAAAATGTGCCGAACGCGCCTCACGCAACGGTCGCGACGGTCGCAACGAGGGGACCCGCGCCCCGCAGGGGCATCACAAACCAGCCCGGGGCAAGCGAGGCCACGAGCGCCGCCCCGGGTAGCGAGCCCACAAAAATCCATCTCCCTCTCCCCGCGAGGAACCAGCGGGGAGAGGGAAGGGGAGAGGGGTACGCCCAAATCCGAATCCCACACTTATTCGTAATCGTAATCTCCCACTCCCCAATCCCATCGGCCGCGAAAAGGCACAAAAGTCAGCGATTCTGGAGTTTTTCAATTGGCTCTCGGGTTCGGATTTACCCATCCAGCGGGCTTTTAACACCCAGACCCGGCTTTTGCATCACGTGGGTGTAAATCATGGTGGTGGATACGTCTTTGTGGCCCAGCAATTCCTGGACGGTCCGGATATCGTACCCGTTTTCCAGCAACTGCGTTGCAAACGAATGGCGCAGCGAATGGCAGGTGGCTAGCTTGGCAATCCCCGCCAGGCGCACGGCTTCTTTCACCGCCCGTTGCAGCACCTGCTCGTTGGCATGATGCCGCCGAAACTCGCCGCCACGCGGGTCCTTCGAAAGCCCGGCTGCAGGGAAGACGTATTGCCAGCCCCATTCCCGGTTCGCATTCGGGTACTTCTCTTTCAGGGCATAGGGCAGGTACACCCGCCCGTTGCCCCCTGCCAGATCCCGCTCGTGCAACAACTTCACCCGCTTTAGATGCTCCGCCAACGCTGCCTTAACCGCCGCGGGCAGGAGGGTCACTCGGTCTTTGAACCCCTTTCCTTCCCGCACCACGACTTGATTCTTCTCGAAATCGACATCCTTGACGCGCAGCCGCACGCACTCCATTAGCCGCATCCCGCTCCCGTAGAGCAGTTTGGCCATGAGCTGGCACGTTCCAGTCATCCCATTCACCACTCGTTCCACTTCGCCGCGCGTCAGCACCACCGGCAGCCGTTCGGGCCGTTTGGCCCGCTCAATGGCTCCGATTCGCCCCATTTCCACGCGCAGCACCTGGCGATACAGAAACACGAGCGCATTGAACGCCTGGTTCTGTGTCGAGGAGGCAACGTGGCGTTCTACTGCCAGATTACTCAGAAAACTTCCCACCTCCACGGCTCCCATCTCTCGCGGATGGCGTTTTCCGTGGAAAAGGATGAACCGCCGGATCCACTGCCGGTAGGAATGCTCCGTCCGGATCGAATAATGCTTGAAGCGCATTACCTCGCTGACTTGATCCAGCAGCCTGAGCTTGGGATTAGGAATGAAGCCGTCGAGGGGCCCTGACGTATTTTCCTTTTTGATATCACACCTCACTGCATACAGACATCCTTATTGACAAGCTACTTGGCAAGCTTTATCTTGTCTTCGCGACGTTTTGCTATACGTCTGATATGATAGATATTACATGTTCGGCGGTCACTCAGAATCTCAATCGTGAAGAGCATGGATTGGTTTGATTGGGCTAAAGAGCATTTAGCGAGATGGAAGGCTGGTGGGAAAGCCGTCCGAAGACCCTTTTCCCCACTGGCTCAGAAAGTCTTAGACTCATCCTTCAATGAGGCGCGAGTCCTTCACCACGATTACATTGGCGCCGAACACCTGTTGTTAGGGCTTATGGAATTGCGTGAAGGCTTTGTGCCAAGAGTATTTTCCGCCGTGGCATTAGATGAGGCATCCCTTCGCGCCGAAGTCCAAAAATATGCAGGAGAGTGCGCCGTCAAGGTCCCATGGGGGAGCTTACCATTCACTCCGCGGCTGAAGAGTATTGTTCAAAATGCGAAACTGGAATCCCAAGCACGCAAGCAAGAACGCGTAGAACCAGAAGACCTTTTATTGGGGCTCTTGCGCGAAACAGGCGGTTTACCTGTCAAACTCTTTGAGCAGTTTGGCGTGGATATAGAAAGATTGAAAACTCATCTCCTTACAGTAGTCAATGCGCCCATCGCCTGAATCGCCGAACCACGCCATGCACACGGACTCCGCGATGACGTTTAGATTTGAGCCAGCGTTCAGTGGCGCGGAGCCGGTGATGGCGAATCGTTCGGCAGCGGTCGGACTTTACGATTTGCTAACCACCCGTGTTTGGACGGGAGTAACCTCAGGCATGAAAAGACTCGTAATGCTGGCTGGGCTGCTTATTGCCATGACGTTGGTGGGCCGCGCCGAAGACAACCATGATAGGAATGGTAGGATTGTCATGGTCCGCCACGGTACAAACGTTACCGAGCGGCCAAGTGCTTCGCTGACCACAAACGTTATCAGGCTGCTGCAGTCGTGTTCAGTTTCCTCGACGGCTTACGCCGTCAAATCCGATACCTGGGGCGACCTTCTGGGCTCCGATTCATTCATTCACCTGAGCTTTGCGGCCCCAAGGAAACTCGAAGTGATGCTTAATCCTAGCCTGGACGCGTCAAGACAGCCCCAGGAAGAATCGATTGACGAGATCTTGGTTCCATTGCCTGAGGGCAAATCTTCTTATGGTCCACTTCACATCTTTGCCAAAAGCGGCACCAAAGTGCTTTCTTTCACGAAGTACGATCCGACCGCCCTGATAGTGGTCGCCTCCGAGCCGGCGCTGCGCCTGTCGTCGGTCTATCCCTACTCGAGGCTGGCCCGCATCCTGCAATCAGGCAAATGAGCCCGATACGGCCGAACAAAGATGCGAGGTAGGCAGCGCGCCTGGTTGAGGGGCTTTCGGCTTGGAGTGAGCAACGAGGCGCGCTGCTTACCTCGTGGGTTGGACGAAGCCGCTGCGGCGGGCCAGTGACTATAGGAAAAGTAATCTGAGGGGAACTACCGAAGCAGTTGTCAGGCAGGGTTGCCGGTGGCCGAGTGTATAGGCCGGATGCTGAGATTGGTGTGGAAGCGACGGACGGAGCAGGACGATGGTGGCAGTGGGGCTCAGAGTTCTGAGCCGACGGGCCAAATGAGTAAAGGAGTGCGAATCCGCAAGCGGAGCAAAAAGTTCGGCGGTTTGACGAAGACCGGCGATAGAATGGAGGGAGGAGTGGTTCACGAGCTATCGAGGTAGCGAGGCAGGTCTGGGCAGCGTGCGGCGCCGCGGAAGAAGGTCCATTTACCAGAGGAATCGATGCGGGCAACGCAACGCAAGGTGGTTGCCTGGCAATGGGGACAGACCATTGAGTGTGAAGGTGAAGGGACGGACGTCGGTGGTGCCTTGGGTTGAAAACGTAATGGGGAATTTTCCAATGCAGCTTTGGCCAACGGAACGCAGCGCCGACGGCGATTGTTGGCCAAGAATCCGAAATGGCGGATTTTAGTGAAACCTTGTGGCAGGACGTGTAAGAGGAAGCGTCGGAGGAACTCAATTGCGGAGAGGCTCAGGATTTTCAGGCGATGGCCGTCGCGGTAATCTTTATAAGTAAAAGCAACGGTGCCCGTGCTGGCATCGAGAGAGCGCAGCCGGGAGTTGCTGATGGCCACGCGGTGAGTGTAGCGACCCAGGTAGTCCAGGACGTGGTCGGGTCCGACCACCGAGCCTTTAGCGAAGACGACCCAGCGTTGAGCCTGGAGCTGGCGCAGCAGTTGAGCGAAGGCGGCGGCCTGGATGAGAGACTGGAGGTCGCCTTGGAATTGGAGTTGGCCGGTGGCGTGAAGTTGGAGGAGTCCAGCGCAGAATTTGGCGCGGAAGACCTGGGCCACGGCACGCACGGGGAAAAGCCAGCGAGCTTGTTTGGGCCCGGCCCAAGTGTTTTGGGCAGTCAGCCCGCCACCGCTGACCAGGCAGTGGAGGTGAGGATGGTTCATGAGGTTCTGGCCCCAGGTATGAAGGATGGCGGTAATGCCCAACTCGGCGCCAAAGCGTTCCTGGCCAAACTGCAGCAGCGTGGCGCTGGCGCTTTCGAAGAGCAGGTCATAGAGAGGTCGTGGGTTCTGTAGAGCCAGGGGACGCAGCGTGGCCGGCAGAGTGAAGACCCAGTGGAAATAGCGCACGGGCAGGAGCGCCTGGCGTTGGCGCTCCAACCACTGGCGGCTGAGCTGGTGCTGGCAGGAGGGGCAATGGCGGTCGCCGCAACCATTGGGTCGCCAATGCGAGCGTTGACAGGCTTGGCAGTGCCAGACCGTCCAGCCCAATTGAGCGGAGCGACATCGGCAGAGCCGGCGCAACACTTTGAGTTGATGCGCGGGCATAGAGCGGCCCTGGAGGTATTCCGACAAGAACAGCTCCAGGACTCGGGCCAGTGTCAACTCCGGCGTTTGGCCGGAGGGACAGCTCACCGGTCGAGCAGATCGGATTTAAGGTCGAGCAGTCCGAGTGGACTCTGGATCTGGGCCAAGCGCTCGGCACGCACGTGGAGGTAACCGGCGGTGGTATGCAGCGAGGCATGCCCCAGGAGGCGTTGCACGACGGTAATCTCGATACCGTTTTCCAGGCAGTGAGTGGCGAAACTGTGACGCAGACAATGAATGCCGCCGCGGTCGGGCAGCCCGGCTTTGGCTACGGCGCCATAGAAGATGCTTTGGCCGGTGCCCTTGTTGATGGGCACCAGCGGTTCGACGCCCGGGAACAGAAAGGTTCTGGGGTGAACTTGGCGATAGTAGTCGCGCAGCACAACCAGGAGATTATCGCTAAGCAGGGTGTAACGTTGACGGCCACCTTTGGGGTGAGAGACCAGCAGGCGATGACGGGCGCCATCGAGATCCTTGATCTGAATATGAGTGGCTTCGGACAGACGCAAGCCCCCGCCATAGACGCAGCTCAGGAAAGCCCGGGCGCGCAGATTGCCCTCGGTGCCGACGGTCAGGAGTTTTTCGATCTCGGCCATGCTGTAGAGGCGAGGCACACGCGCCGGACGCCTGGGCCGCTTGATGCGATGCAGCAACGGCTCGATGTTCTGCTGGAGCATTTTGCCGTAGAAGGAACGCACGGCGTTGATGGCCAGATTGACGGTGGAAGGGGCTTGCTTGCGCTCGGCAATTAAGTGATAAAGCCAGTGCTGGATGTCGTCGTGGCTGAGCAAATCTGGAGAGCGTCGATAGTGTTTGGCCAGCGAGTAGACAAAGCTGACGTAGCAATGAACCGTGCGCTCAGCCTTGCGGTTGAGCGTCAGATACTCGATGAATTTTTGGCGTAGGGGAGTCGGATTGGAATGTATGTTTTTCATGCCCGGAGTCTGGAACTCCGGGGGGCTCCCTTACGCTTCAAATCTTCCGCCCCGCGCAGCGGCTTCGTTCAACGAGGTCACTTCAGCGGACGCGGGGCGGCGTGTCCTGTTTGCACTTGGACGCCAGTGGCCCCGCGCCGCTCACGCCGGGCGTTCGGCGGATAGGCCTTCATGAG
>JANXQE010000795.1 GCA_025356925.1 Limisphaerales bacterium
GGCGTTTGCCCGCCGGGAGGTTCACCGGAATATCGAGGTTATATTCGTTGTCCACGCTGTAGCCACCATCGAGGTTTGGAAGATTGGTGCGGAATAATTCAGAACCGTCGGCGCGGACGACCATGACCGCGCCATCGGCGACGGAGTTAAGGCGCATTACCAGCCGCGCATTGTTCGTGAGCCATGCACTCAAGCGAAACGGTGTTTTAAGGTCCGAGTGCCAAGCGCCGTGGACGAAGCTGTTGAGTGCGCTGGCCGAGTAGCCGGCCGCCGCGGCATTGGGAATCGCGAGCTGACCCGGCGGCATGCCGCCCCATGAGCCGTTCGGGGTCAAAAACGCCGCGAACGGTTCGGCCCCCGGGGTGATGTTGCCGACAGTCGGTGGCGGAGGGCCCGAGGTCTTGAAGCCAATGTTTGTCCAACCGCCGTTGCCCCATCCCGTGCGGTTTAAGATCGTTCCCAAAGCGGAGTAGACGGAGTAGTCGTTTTCGGAGTGAATGGTTTCCCACCACCAGGACATCGCCGTACCAACCGATCCGCCGAGAGCGCCTCCCCAGAGTCCCTGCCGAAAGCCGCGCAAGTAAAGGTCGTTGGTTCGGTTCCAACCCCGCCAGTCAGTGCCAAACTCATCGATCACCACCGGTTTGCGGTAGCGCTGCAGAAAGGATTGCGCCACGGCTGCCAACCGCGAGGCGGGAGAAGCTTCGCCATAGGAATGGTAGGCCGCGAAGTCCAGTTGCGGAAGGCTCCATATCTCCGGACGATCGCTGCTCCCGGTAAGACTCGTGGTCACGAGATGCCCGAAGGGGTCGTTCGTGTGCAGCCAGCCGCCCATGACGGCGTGCCAGGCTGCCACGTCCGCGGGATTCAGGTAAGCATATTCGTTGTCGATCTCGTTGAGGAGTTGCCAGCCGAGCAGGTTCGGGCTGTACGCATAACGCGCGACGAGATAGCGCAACCGTTTCTCGTAAGTCGTTTTGGCGATCGCGTTGGTGAAGAAAGCATTTTGGTTAGCGCAAGGCCCGCCGTTGGTCACATTATACGGATTGGTCGGCCAGAAATTATTACCGCCCCAATAATCCGGAGTGACCTCGAACATCCCGTGAAAATCGAGGCAGAGCAGCAGATAAATCCCGCGCTGCTCGGCAAGCTGCAAGACGTAGTCCAGTTGCCACGCTCGGTCGAGGCGGTACCAGGTGAGTGAGTTGGGATCCGTTTCGATGCCGAGCCACCAGGGGCACATCCACACGCGGGCGTAATTTTCGCCGGCCGCTTCGATCGCCGCGAACCAGGTATCGTAGTCGTAAGTGCCCGTCCCACCCGGCCAGGCTATATTCTCGCCGCGCGGCCGCAGCGGCCGGCCATCACTGGTTTCGAAATATTTGCCGCTGGATGCGGCTCGGACATAGCCAAACCGTGCGAGCGGCGCCAGCGGAGCGACGGTAAAATTGGTGGTGGCAACGGTTCCGGAAGCATGACCGTTGGTTTGAATCGCAATCGAAACCGAATATGAACCGGACTCGGGTGGCATAAACCGGACACGCCAATCGGCCGACCCGCTCGTGTTCAAGGCCTCGTTTCCGGCCGAAATTCCACGCTGGTAACCCTGGTACCAGAATCCCGGGACAGTCAACGTCCTTCCCGACGGCAAGGTGAACGCCGCGTCGATACGGATGACATCGGGGTCGAATGGATTAGTGGCGGTGGGGATATTATTGACGCGAAACTCAATGCGCTGCCAAAGTTGGGCTGAACTCAACGGTTCGATCCAGGGTAAGGTCTGGGCAGTCGCCCAACGGGCGAGAAAGCAAGCCAGCAGCACCACGCGGCACAATCTCCCGCAGGGGTTTTTCTTCCCAACTAACGGGCTCTTGAGGGGGTTTGGCAATGCTATCTCCACGTGCGTTCTGGTTAGCCGCGGGTTGGTGTCAACTCGCCAGGCACAGTTTGGCAGCAATGACGGCGGTACACCAGGAAATTGGCATGGTCTACGGTCCAGATCCTGGCGCACTCATTCCACTCGCTCAGCCCGCTGCCAGCAGACCGACCGAGACATTAATCAGGTCGGTAACCTCGGGTTTGGTGAGGATCGGCACTGGAGGGGGCTCCAGTGCCGATTGTTTTCTTCGATGTGTCTTGCTTGACCGTGAATGGTGATCCTGTTTGCCTCAGGCGCAGATATGCGAGTCATCAGTGCCACCCTCCTTGCTGCCGTGACACCGGGGGTGGATGCGGCGCATCCAAACGGTTCCTCGTTGTGGCACAGTTTCTGGAGCGGCTTCAATGATGTCATCGCGTTCACGGCGAACGTCTGGCAAAACGTTGATGGCCTGGTGTTCGCCGCAGTCGCGGTCTATCTCCTCATCCGGTTGGCCAAGTCCGTCCTGGGCCACGACGAAAGCACCATCAAGACTTCCACGAGCTTCGATTACCTCGGGGCCTTCCCACGCGAGTCCGACCACAAAGTGTTTTTGCTGGAAGATGTCTGGAAACTGCCGTTCCACGAGAGAACTGTGCGGGCATGCTTCAGACAGGCCACCGAGGAACAGCCGTTCCTTTGCATTCCTAACCGAGCCGTCTGGCTGGCCTTGCACGATTTCTATTCGGGGATGCGGAACGACTCGGTGCCCCGCGCCTCGGATCTCAGGCGCGATCATACCCTGCATCGGGTCAGCCATATCCTGGGCATCACGTTCGGCAATTACGAGATTCAGCAGGCCCGCATTGAGGACCTGGCGGCGCCCAAACTGATCGACATCCTCAGAGACCCGGTCAAAGAGTTCCAGAAGGCAGCGCTATCCAGCCGGGATCTGGAAACCGCTCGGCAGTTGGCGTCGATCGAGCTCGCTTCTTTGGTCTGCTGGAAGGCCCCGCACCTGCTGGCCGACGCTTTGATGGAACCCGAATTAAGCAAGGAAGCCCTCCTCCGAGCTCCGGGCGCCTCGGCAATCGAGAAGAAGATCAACCTGGAGAGGTTTCTTCAGGAGCAACACAAACAAGAGTTCGATCGGCTGCTCAGGCAGGGCAGGAATCTTGGAAAACTGTTGTTGCTCAAGCGACAAGCGTCCTGTCTCTGGCTCAACTCCCTCGCGGAGCGGAAGGTGGCTCAGGATGAGTGTATCCCGTGCCTCTCCGACGAGGAACACGCTGCGATTGCCCGACAGTTGCTCGGGCGGGAGGGGTTCCAACCTTGGACCCACCATCTGGTCGAGACCATCAGCACTCTGCCTTACATCAAAAGGCGCTTTCCTTACCAGGAATACATTCAAAAGGTCGGGCGGTTGGAAGCCGACGGCTGGCTGGTGCGCGTCTACGTTAATCACGAGTCTTGCGAGTGAGGCACATTTTTCCCTCTTTCCTCTCACGCCAATTTCAACGATGTTCGGTCCATGGCTACCTGGATAGGAGCGCAGCCTTCAGGCTGCAGAGGCGCGGGAAAGGCAAAGAGCGCAAGACTGTTATGGCATTGGCCGAGGCTCAGAGGCTTCTGCAGCTTGGCTCTGTTTGTTCCCTGCATCGCTTTTTCTGCGGACACTAACGCGCTGCCAACCGAGGCGTTGCCAGCCTCGTCATCGGGCCCTAAAAACCGGCTGGCTTCGTTCCAGCTAACGCGAGGATTCCGCATTG
Organism: Limisphaerales bacterium; assembly: GCA_025356925.1. Classification (GTDB taxonomy): domain Bacteria; phylum Verrucomicrobiota; class Verrucomicrobiia; order Limisphaerales; family UBA8199; genus JANXQE01. The sequence goes on from JANXQE010000795.1 coordinate 3,628, forward strand.
AACTAGCCGTTTCGGAGCCGATGGTGACGGCGCCCGTCGCGATGGCTTTTGATGAGAACGGCCGGTTGTTTGTGGTTGAGATGCGCGGCTCGAACAGCCGGGGCGGCAAGCTGGGCCGAGTGCGCCTCCTGGAGAATCCAAATGACGAAGGGGTTTTCCAGACCAGCACCATCTACGCCGAAGGCCTCGATTGGCCCTCGGCAATCGCATGTTACGCCGGAGGGATCTTCGTCGCGGACGCGCCGGACATCATTTACTTCAAAGATACCAAGGGCGACGGGATCGCGGACGCACGGCAGGTCGTTATGAGCGGCTTCGGCGGGACGAATGCTCTGGATTCAAATTTGCTCCCGAACAACTTCAACTGGGGCCCGGATAACCGCATTCACGGTGCGAGTGCCGGGATCGGCGGTGATATTTCGGTGAAGGGCGACGCCACTCGCCTGGTCTCCATCGAGCGGAGTGACTTTTCATTCGATCCACGGACGTTGGAAGTCCGTGCCGAAGCCGGGCCGGCACAATCGGGGCTGACCTTTGACAGCCGAGGCCGGAAGTTGGTGAGCGATTTCGTTCGCCCATTGATGACGCCGATGTATGACCTGCATTACACGCTGCGCAACCCATTCTACCCGCGGCCGCCCGCACTCGCTGTCGCCGCCGACCCCGCCGCGCCCATCTATCGGTTCGTCGCGCTGCCGCCGCGCGACACAACCGGACGCCAGGCCACGAACGTGATCGCTGCAAGCTCGATGATCAGCGCTCGCGGTTGTGTGGTTTACCGCGGGCGTGCGTTCCCGACGAACTATTTTGACAATGTGTTCATCGCCGATCCGGATGCTCATATCATCCACCGCCTGGTGCTCAGCGAGAACGGCTGGTCGGTCATGGCGCAACGGGCCGCCGACGAACCAAAGACCGAGTTTTTGATCTCAACCGACCCTTCGTTTCGACCGGTTCAATTAATCAACGGCCCCGACGGAGCTCTCTACGTCGCGGATACGCAGGATGGGAACGAGCGAGGCCGCATCTATCGCGTGCTGCCGGAGAAACTCAAACGCTCCAAGTTGCCTCAGCTCGCCAAGGTCAAGACCTACGACCTGGTGAGCACTTTGGCCCAGGGCGACGGCTGGCACCGGGACACGGCAGCTCGCCTCCTCTTTGAGAGGAAGGACCCGGCGGCGCCGGCTTTGCTGCGCGGGACACTCACTCGATCGCGGCTGACGCAGGGGCGGATCCTGGCCCTTTATGGGTTGGTGGGCGCGTCCGCGTTGACCGAAGAAGACGTCCTCAACGCGTTGCGCGATCCGGATGGCCGGCTTCGCGAACATGGTGTGTTAGCCTGTGAAACCCTGTTCAAGAATGGTGACGCTTCCGAAGCGATCCTGGGTCAGCTCAGGGCCTTGGTGATGGACCCATCGCCGCGGGTCCGATATCAACTCAGCTTTACACTGGGCGAACTCCAGCGGCCCGACAAGACAGTTGCCCTTGGCCAAATCCTCGGTCGTGACCTGAACGACCCTTGGACAAAGAATGCAGTGCTGAGCTCGGCCCTCAACGGAGCTGGGAATCTGTTCACGCTGCTGGCGGGCGACGCACGGTTTCGGAATGACCAGGCGGGTTCTGAATGCTTAAGGCAGTTGACGACGATGATCGGCGTCAGTGGCCACCAGGATGAGGTCACGCAAGCCGCGAATTCCATCGCGAGCGGTGGGTTGACCGCGGCTCAAAGCTACGCGCTGCTTGCCAATTTGGGCGAGGGGCTGTGGCGGACCCGAAGTTCGTTGGCACTGGCAGATAACCGAGGGGTACTTCAACCATTCTACTCCGGCGCGTTGGTCCTCGCGACCGATACCACCCAGTCCGAAGCGGCACGGATCGCAGCGACGCGGCTGCTTGGCGTAGGCACTTTGGGAGTAGACTCGGTGGGCGACTGGCTCTTACTGGTCTGCACTCCGCCCACTACCCCAGCGCTCCAGTCCGCCGCGGTCGAGACCTTGAGCCGGTATGATAATCCGCAAGTCGTGAACGCGCTCCTGGAGATGTGGCCGGTTTTGGCCCCGGTCGCTCGGGCTCAGGCCATCAGCGCCTTATCCTCCCGCGACAGCCAGGTGGCGAGGGTTCTCGACGCCCTGCAGAACGGCAAAATCGCCGCTTCAGACCTGTCTTCCGCCCAGCGCAACTTCCTCCGGACGCATCCTGCCCTCGCGATTAGTTCGCGCGCGCTTCAGGTGCTCGGTCCGGTGCCGGTGACTCGCCCTGATGTCATGGAGCGGTTCAAACCGGCCTTGAGTTTGGCGGGTGCGTCCGATCGAGGGCGCCTGATATTTCGACTGCGCTGCGCCGGCTGCCACCTCCCGTCGCTTTCGAATCAGGGCAACAGCCTGGGGCCCGAGTTGCTGCGGGCCAAGACTTACAGCAAGGACCGGCTCCTGGCTGACATACTCGAGCCGAACCTCACGGTCCGTCCGGACTATACCACCCAGGTGCTCGAGTCAAAGGAAGCCCAAAGCCTGGTCGGTGTTGTCACCGACGAGAACACCTGGACGGTAACCCTGAAGCAAATCGACGGCGACACGTTAATCTGGCCTCAGTCGAACATCCGATCCCTCCGACCGCAGACCTGGTCCTTCATGCCCGATGGCCTGGAGCAAGGCATGTCACCGCAGGATATGGCGGACCTGATAGAGTATGTGTTGAACGGCACGAGGTGATCATAACCGCGAAACCCGAAGGCCGAGCTCCGAGGTCCGAAAAAAAGCGGGCTACGGGGCTGCTATTCCGCACGCGCTCCACTAATCAAAGGCCCGACTGATTACATCCCCCAGGAAGACGCCCGCTTCGACGCGCTGTCCGCCCGACTTAAATCGGGCGACAATCACTCAGCCGATGCCTTTCTCAAAAAGGTCTTTTGGCCAGAGCGCCTCATGTGTCGGGGGACGATTGGTGAGGTCCTGAGTTGCGGTCATGTAGCGAGATTACAACCGGAGCAGATGCAACTCCAGCTATCCAGCGCAACTCAATCGCTCGACCTGGGTCCCAAGCCCCAGCGCACGAGGATCCTTTTCTGGATCAATCCAAACACAAATCGGTCGAGCAACAAGCCAAACAGGATGGTCAGCACCATGATTCCAATGACTTGCGCGGAGTCGTTTAATTCCCGCCCCATTTGGAGCAGGAAGCCCAGGCCGATGCTCGATTTGATGAGTTCAGCGGACACGTCCCCATGCCAGGCCAGCGTCCAACCCAGCTTCAACCCAGTCACGATGCTCGGCAACGAAGCTGGCAGGATGACGCGCGCCGGCATCGCATAGCCAGGCGTGCCCAGGGTGCGCGCGACTCTCAGGTAAATCAGGGGAATGTGCTGGATCCCGTCCGAGGCGGCCAGCGCCACTGCCGGAGCCGAACTCATGATGATCACGAAGTAAATTCCACGGTCGCTGAGCCCGAAAATCAGCAACGACACCGGCACCCAGGCGGCGGTGGGCAGAGTCTGCAATCCCAGGAAGAGCGAGCGCAGACAACTATTCACCACCCGGCTCATCCCCATAACCAGACCCAGGAGCAACCCGAGGCAAGCCGCGATGGAGAAACCGATACCCATTCTTTGGAACGTGGCTTTGAGGCTGGGCCACAGATAATTATCGACCGTCAATTCCCAAAGCCGCTGAGCGACCTGCGAAGGAGAAGGAAACACGAAGTCTGGAATGATCTGGGCCGAGAAGAGGGCTTGCCAGGCCGCCAGGATGACGATGTAAAACCCCAGCACGTAGTATTTGATCCGATGTTGTGGGACTCTCATTCCCTTAGGCCTCCATTTGAGCCATAATGCCCGCGGCACATTCGGCCACGACCGGATCGTTGATGTCGCGCGGGCGTGGAAGGTTAATGGTGATGTCCGCTTTGACTCGGCCCGGCCGGCCGGAAAAAACCAGCACGCGATCTCCCAGACAAGCCGCCTCGCGCGCGTCGTGCGTCACCAGGATGATCGTTTTGCCGGTGCGCTGGTGAATTTCCTGGAGGTCTCCGTAGAGCTTGGCGCGGGTTAAGGCGTCCAATGCGCCAAACGGCTCATCCACCAGCAACACTTTCGGATCGGGCGCCAGAGCTCGGGCAAGCGCGACCCGTTGTTTCATCCCGCCCGAAAGCTCGTGAATCCGCGCCTTTTCGAACTCGCCAAGATGGACCATTTGGAGGAACTGACGCGCGTGCGCTCGGCGAGCTCCAGGTTTGAACCGGAACTGGCGTTTCAGGCCGTACATAACGTTCTGGATCACATTCAGCCAGGGAAACAGGCCGTGCTCCTGGAACATCATGAGTCGATCGTGATGCGGCCCGTCCACCGTCCTTCCATCCAGTGTGATTTCCCCCTCGGTGACGTCTTCAAATCCGGCGATGATGTTGAGCAGGGTCGATTTGCCGCACCCGGACGGGCCAAAGAAAATCACAAATTCACCTTCCCGGATTTCGAGATTGACCGG
>JANXQE010000498.1 GCA_025356925.1 Limisphaerales bacterium
TGACGGACCTCAAGGCTTTCGAAACGGCACCCCTTAACAGTCGTCAGCGGGTGATCATCACGCCGACCGACACGGCCCAGCCGCACGCAGGAGGAGTGTCCTACGTCGGGTCATTCAACACCGCGTTGGACATCCCATGCTGGGCATTTGTGACCTATAATCCGTCGATGACCAGTGCGGCCCAGTACTGTGCCCAGGCCTGCGCGCATGAGGCGGGCCACACTCTGGGATTGATTCACGATGGACAGGAAATCAACGGCACCAACTTCGAGTATTATAACGGTCAGGGCAGTGGTGATACGGGCTGGGCACCGATTATGGGCATTGGGTACTATAACAATGTGACCCAATGGAGCAAAGGCGAGTATGCCTACGCCAATAACTTCGAGGACCAGATCCTTATCATCGCCCACCAAAACAATAACGTGGCGTTCAGGGCAGGCGACACGGGCGACACGCTGGCCACGTCCCGGTATCTCGAAATATATGGCGATTACAGCGCCAGCGGGCAGGGCATCATCACCACGGGGGGCGGAGCCGAAGCGTTTCAATTTACTACCGGAGGCGGCCACGTCTGGCTCCGGGCGGACCCTGTCGCGGAGGGGCCAGATTTGGCGATCGAGGCGGCGCTTTTTGACGCGGCGGGCGGACTTTTGGCCAGCAACAATCCACAAGACACTCTCTGGGCCGCCATTGACACCAACCTGCCCGCGGGCACTTACACCTTCCGCGTCGCCGGCGCGGGCCGAAACGATCCTCTGACTACCGGTTTTTCGTCTTACGACAGTCGGGGCTACTACTCGATCACCGGGCAGGTCGCCGGCGCGCGGTTGCCAAACCGATTTTCCATACCCGAGTATGCGACTAACGGTACCATCGTGGGGGTGGTGCCCGCGAATGACCCGAACGGCGACTCGCTCCTCTACGCGATCACTGCTGGAAACAGCAACAACACGTTCGCCATCGACGATTCTGGCACTTTGACCGTAGTCAACAACCAACTCCTCGATTACGAGTTGCTGGCCACTAACAGCCAGTTCCCAGTGCAGTTTGAGCTGTTTGTAAGTATAATTAATCAGACCAACCCGAGCGTGACCGAAATCAATCGCCGGGTGCTAGTGGGCATTACCAACGTCAACGAGCAACCGGTAATTACCGGCTTTGTTGTCACCAACCGCGCTTATGTCAACGGCTTCGGAGGTTTCGGAGGTTTCGGAGGCTTCGGAGGTGTTGGATACTTTGGCGGCTTAGGGGGTGTCGTCTATGAAGGCTACTCGGGCCCCCCGGGCTCGATAGCCCAGTTTAACTCTTCGGTCCTGGAGCATTCCCCACCGGGAACCGTCCTCGGGACGCTGCTCGCGTCCGACCCTGACTTTTTCACCGTGCTGTTCTATTCGATTGTCGACGGAAACAGCAACGGCCTGTTTGCGATCGACCACGAGTCAGGCGCGATTTCTGTCGCCGGCGACCCGGTCGCGGCGGTTCAAAACCTCTACAACCTGACGGTCATGGTATCAGACCAGACGCCGCCGGTGCCGCTTATGGTTACTTCCATCGTGAGCATAAAAATCATCTTACCCTATGCGACCGGGAGCATCTCGTACGCACTTTACACCAATATCGCTGGAACCTCGGTCTCCGCGCTTACGAACGATTCGAAGTTTCCATACGATCCGGCAGTCGAAAATCAGCTGTCCTCATTTGAAGGAATTGAGTCGTTTGACCAAGGTGGCGCCGGCGCGGTAGTGCGCGGTTATTTGCTGCCGCCTGCGACCGGTAGTTACACTTTTTGGATTGCGAGCCAGGACAACAGCGAGCTTTGGCTCAGCAGTTCTACCAACCCTGCCAGTATGAAGCGCATTGCGTACATCAGCGGCGAGACTAACTGGGCTGGCCAAGGTGACTGGACCCAATTCCCGAGCCAACAATCGGCTCCCATCTCACTGGCCGCCGGTTACGCGTACTACATCGAAGCTCGGTTGAAAGCTGCGACCGCGACAAACTACCTCGGAGTGGCTTGGGAATGCGCCAGCAACGGCCTCCCTCAGCAGATCATCCCAGGACAGTACCTCGCGCCCTATTTCATGAATTATGTGCCACACCCAATCGGGTTCACGGCCAGCCTCCATCGCGATGCGTTCACGGGGACCCAGGTGGGCACGGTTAAAGTGTCGGAGGTGAACGCAAACGATCTGGAGCGCCTCGCGATTTCGTTTGGTAACGAGGACGGGCTGTTCTCTCTCGATCCGGCGAGCGGTGTCGTCACGCTGCTAGATGACACGGCGCTCAAAGTCACGAGCCGGACGAACTATACCTTGCAAATCGTCGCCACCGACAACGGGACACCGCCTCTTTCGGCAGCGACACTCGTCACCATCAACATCATTCCCGCCGGTGCGATGACGACCGGCTCTGTTATGGCAGAGATTTGGACCAATATTGTGGGAACTAACGTGGTCGATCTCACCACCAATGCGAACTACCCGAAGCGGCCGGATCTCGTGAGTGCTCTCACCGGGTTCGAATATGGTTCAATCAGCAGTAGTGTCTTTCAGCTCAACAGCGGACCGGTTTTGCTTACCAACGGTGGCTTTTTCAATTGGCTCACTCCTGGAACCAACCCGGTCGTTCTTGGAGGCAACGGCAGCGCGTCCCTGGCCGTGGCCTCGTGGCTGGTGAGCCCCGCAAACGGCTCGCGCATTCGGGCTCTCCTAACTCCAACGAACACCGGCCTCTACACCTTCTTTATTTCCTCCGCGGATGCCAGTCAGTTGCTCTTCAGCACCACCACAAATCCAGCGCAGGCGGAAGTGATTGCCTCGGATGGCGGAGGCACGATCGGCTACAAGGAATGGAACCACTACGCGTCCCAGCAAGCCCGGCCCTTCTGGCTCGTGGCGGGAAACCAATATTACCTCGAGAGCCTGCAGAAGTATTACAACGGACCCGCTGGCTCCGGGCTGGGCGGTATCGTGTTTCTGGGCGTGGGTGGCCACGTGGAGGTCGGCTGGACGGGGCCGGGTCTGAGCGGCACGAACGTGATTGACGGATCATTCCTTTCCCCGGTGGATATCGAGTATGCGCCCGAGTTGCCAAATCAGACCGTGATCGTGCCGATCACCGCGGCGAATGGCGCCATCCTCGCGACTTTTGCGGCAAGCGACAGCGCCGCCGACACCCTGGCGTACCGAATCGTCTCCGGAAATCTCAGTAACACATTCGCCCTTGACCCGGTGAATGGTGAGCTCTCTGTGGCTGATAACGCCGCTTTTGTGACGTATGCAGTTTCTAATTTCACTCTGACGGTCGAGGTTCAGGATTCTGGCTACGGCGGCCTGTATCCCCTCAAATCGACTTTTGCCACCATTAGCTTGCCGGTCATGGACAACTCGCCCGCCTTCCTTTGGTCGGGGGAAGCCGACAACAACGATTGGAGTCTCGCGAGCAATTGGGACGGCAGCTTGCCAAATAATCGAAGCAAGCTCATGTTTGCTGGTGGCAACCAGCGAATAAACCATAACGACCTGCTGGCCGGTGCAGGCCTGGTAACGATCACCCTCAGTGGCTTTTATATCGAGGGAAATCCGTTGGTCCTGCACGGGGGCCTTCTGAGCCGAGGCAACAGTACCTGGGCGATCGAGACGACGATTGACGGGGCCGAAAGCTTTAACGCGGCGGTGGGAACGCTGGTGTTCGCGGGCGCCATCCATAATGGAGGCAACCTTCTCAGCCTGCTGGTCAACTCGGGCATGGTCCTCGACGGGGTGGTCTCCGGCTCCGGCGCATTGCGCAAGTCCGGGTCTGGCCTATTGGTGATTGGCGCCAACAACACCTATACCGGTCCTACGGATATCACCTCCGGCATGCTCGCGCTCACTAATTCAGGTGCCCTCGGCGCGAGCTCGATCATCAATGTGCAGGCCGGGGCAGTCCTCAACGCTGCTGGCGTTTCCAGCATATATACTGTGCCGGCAGGACAAATGCTCACGGGCAACGGGACTGTGATTGGCCCGATTGTCATCGCGGGCGATCTTGTTCCCGGCGTTTCTTCAACCGGCCCATTTTTTGCGCCGGGCG
>JANXQE010000585.1 GCA_025356925.1 Limisphaerales bacterium
AACTATTACCACCGGGAGGCGGCGTGACGCACAAATTCTCCACGTCGGCCGACGTTGGATTGGGCAAAGCGGGGATCGTCATCAAGCCCTGGGTGGTCGCCTTCTTTACGGATATGAAATGCTGAGACGGTAGAACTTGGCAAGCAATGCCAGATTGGGGTCAGTGAGTGTAGCGTTGCCGCCGTTGGTGACCGGGCCGAGGTAGCCGGTGAGCGTTGTCCAGTTCGCGACAGCCAGGTTGGTGCATGACCACGGCCTATAGGTACGGCTGGCCGCGAGCGGGCCGTAGGTCAGTTCGAACCCGGTCGTCGGATTTGTGATGGCTGCGGCGGTCATCACGAAGCGCGATGCCGGGTTCGTCGGGTTGAGACCGGCGACGTACTTGAACCAATTATTCTGTCCGGTCCCACTGGGGTCGGCGTTGGGGCCGGCTTGCGGGCAGTTGGTGCAGCCGAAGTACTGAAGTTGCCAGCTTTGGTAGGATGTCACGACCATCAGCGTAGCGTTGGAACTGGTCACCGAACCTTTGTCGTTGCTGATAACGACGTTGAAGACTTCGCTGTTGTCGTTGGTTGTCGTCGCGGACGTAGTGTAACTCGCGCTGGTCGCGCCGCCGATGTCGGCGCCGTTCTTCCGCCATTGGAAGTATAGTGGCAGGCCAAAGGTTGTCCTCACTGTGAACGTTGCCGTTTGCCCGACGTTCACCGTTTGGCTTTGCGGTTGATTGGTGATGGCCGGGATAGGGATGGCGTTGTACCGGTCCAGGGCGGGCAGCGAGTAGACCTGTTGCGTTGTGTTCTCCGGCTGCACCCAGGGCCACGCGCGGCCGCCAAAGAAAGCCGGCTTCGCGCTTAGGTAGTAGGAACTCGGGATGACATGGTCTGGGATTGACGGCTCCCAGACCTGGGAATCCGTGAGATAATCGAAGTTGCCGTGCCGGATGGCGTTCGTAACCGTTGCCAGGTCGGCATACATACTCCATCGTTCCGGGTCGTAGCCGAGTTTCCAGATGACGGGGCCGGACGACCAGTTGGGATTGTTCCCAGCCATGGCCGGATCGTCGTAGCTCCAACCGCTCATCTGGCCGGTTCGGCCCAGGACATTGCCCACGAAAGAGTCCCACCAGGAACCATACGCGGCCCCAATGCACCGGATGTTTCCCAGGTCGGTAAAGTTCCTCCGTTGTCCCGAGAACCAGTTCCGAAGACAGGTCATATAGATGGCATTTCCATGCGTGTAATCGCTGTCGAAGTTGACGCCGTAGTTACCCTCAAAAAGGACGTGGTGTGGCCCGGCCATGTGCGAGGCGTTCAGGCCGCATTCAACCCAGCCCGGATTGTCGTAGTCCCAGGCGTCATCGGCAAAATTATAGCTGAAAACGCTTCCCGCGCCGCAAGAACGGACGACCACGTTCTTGCACGCATTGATGCTGATATTGTCTTCGACCAGAATCTCCGATGAACCGGCCGCAAGGCTGATGGCATAACCCGCGCCGCCTGGTTCGGGCCAGGAGCCGTCGTGAATATTCGACGCGCGGATTTCGATCCTGAAGCATCCGTTGACGGCGAAGCCTTCGCCCAGCCACTGCGCGTTCTCAATGTTTTTGGCCCACGAATATGCGGCGTTCTCGAATCGAACCTGTCCGTCGGCCCCGCCAAGCACCGTCATGTCTTCGATACCAGCGTTCCGTATCTGGTCGCTCGCCCTGTCAGGCAACGATCCTGAATAGTCGCTGTAGGGCGTCAGTTGGGCGGTGTGGTTGGTTCGGTAGCTGATGTGCAGCGGCGTTGTGAAGGTGATGACGTTCCCGTTGACCGACGCGATTTCCTTGATCTCGCAGGTTGGCCGGTCGGGCCGACAAAACCACGACATCGCCGCAGGGGGTCTAACGACCTGGCCACCACCGTCGGTGTCGTACGGACCGGTCGCGTCCGAACTATCGCAGTCGTCCTGATATTGTTGTTGCGGCCAATGCAAATTCCAAGCCACCCGATCACCCGCCCACACCGTGGCATTGTTGGGAAAGCCTGCGGGGGTTGGTTGCCAGAAAGCTCCGGAGAGTTCATCCAACAGAACGAATTTGCCGGCATTGAAGACACTTCCATTCTGCAAGGTTATGAACGAGGCGCCTTTGGCGCCATCCGCGGTGAGCTTCTGTGACCTCGTGCTGTCTGGTCCCGGCCAGCGCGAAGCACCAATGATGACCAGCGGTTGAGGGTCAGGATTGTACGTGCCTGGATCAACTGGTTGGGTTGCGGATATCCGTGGCCGGGCCCCGTTCGTTTTCTGAAGAATCGTCACTCCAGGTCCAGTCCCGCGGAGCGTAATGGCCGAGTGAATCAGGAGAAAATTATTGACGGTAAAGGTTCCCGGGGAGAGCAGCACGACCTGTCCTGCGGGGCACGCCTCAAGCGCGGCTTGGATTCCAGCGGATGCATCCTGCGTGCCATTAGCGTAAGTCGAAGCGCTGACGTTTGTGAATATTGTAGTCCGATTCGAAATTCCGCCGACCGACATCAAGCCTGGATTCCAAGTCGTTGCCCGGTCCGGCGGCAAAATGGTCCCCCAAACATCGGCCGAGGTCAGAAACCCCGTGGATACAAGAGCGATGAAGGCGAACAGTAAACCGCGCAGCGTTGCTCCGATGGGAGAGGAATTACAGTTTCTTTTCATTCGTTGCCCGGATGGGGAATGCTGAGGCGGCAAACTTCGGTGGGCGACGTGAGTTTGTCGGCCCCAAAGTTTAAAAAGCCGTCGCCGGATTCCCTGGAGTTGTGATGCGATTCGCTTTTCTTCTTAGCATAGAAATCTGTATCGGGACCATGGCGCCGTGGCAATGTCGATGTAGCAAACCTCGTGCCAAGCAGATTTCGGCCATTATAAATATCCGGCCAGCGAGGGCTAAGGTACTCAGTTCTGGCGGTAGCTAACAACTGCCACCTGACACGCTCCAAGAGGCGTAGAAGCTTTTTTCAAAATTTTGTCTTCGCCGTGTCCTCGGCGGGAATGTTCGTTTGTCGTTTCATCGAACGGTCTGCTGCGGCAGACCGCAAAAACTGAACAGAGCAACAACAAACCAGCACAATCAATGAAAACAACAACAAACCACAGCACTGTAACCCCTTCCGAGTGGCTCGCCGCCCGGAAGGAACTTCTGGCGGAAGAAAAGCGCCTCACCCGGCAGATGGACGCGGTCAGCGCCAAACGCCGCGCGCTTCCCTGGGTGAAAATCGATAAAGACTACCAGTTCGAGAGCCGGAAGGGCCGTGTCTCCCTCGCCGAGCTTTTTGCCGGGCGAAGCCAATTGGTCATTCAGCATTTCATGCTCGGGCCGGGCTGGGGCGAAGGTTGTCCTAGCTGCTCTTACATGGCCGACCACACCGACGGGATGCTGCCGCATCTGGCCGCGCGCGACGTGACGATGGCGGCGGTTTCACGCGCGCCACTGTCCGAGATCGAGGCATTCAAGAAGCGCATGGGCTGGGGCTTCGAATGGGTGTCATCGAACGGCAGCGATTTCAACCATGATTTTCATGTGTCGTTCACCGAGAAAGAAGTGGAAAGTGGCAAAGTGGATTACAATTACACCAGGCAACCTTTTGGCAGCACAGAAGCGCCGGGAATCAGCGTGTTTCACAAGGCCGCCGATGGTTTGATTTATCGCACGTATTCGGTGTATGGCCGGGGCGTCGAACTGATGATGGGAACGTACCGTATCCTCGATCTAACCCCCAAAGGCCGCGACGAAGATAATCTCGAACGCTCGATGGAATGGGTGCGGTATCACGACAGCTACGAGATCGGCTCGACGAAATGCGGCTGCCAGCCGAAGGAGACAAAAGCGTGAACTCGCCCCAGTGCTGTCAACGGAAGCTGCGAACCAGTCGCGATGCGCGTCAGCAAAGAACGTGGCTGCGTCGTATCAGGGAGGTTGCCGGGTGGATCGTCCCCGGCGCGCTCCTCGCGCTCATGCCAAAGTGTCCCATGTGCCTCGCGGCCTACGTAGCCCTCTGCTCTGGACTAACGATGTCGTGCTCGTCCGCACATACCCTCATGCGCACACTCACCGCGCTCTGCATCGGCACGCTGGCATTGTGCGTGGTTCGGTGCGTGGTAAACTGCCGGCAGAACACACAAACATTCAACCTCCAACCCACCCAAACACGCTCATGAAGAACACTCCTACCAATCAATACATGTTTCTTGTCCAAGGCGGCGCATGCCACGACGGCGGACTTTCAGCTGAACAAATGCAGGCCAAAATGACTGAGGTCTATGCCTGGATTGACGGCCTTACCAAGAAAGGCGTAATGAGCGCGGCGCAGCCATTGACACCTGAACGCAAAATCGTTTCCGGCAAGAACGGAAGCATTGTTTCTGACGGCATCGCCGCGGAATCCAAAGAAGCCATCGGAGGCTTCTTCATCGTCAATGTGGCCACAATGGACGAGGCAGTGAACATCGCCCGCACCTGTCCGATGTTTAAGTACGGCGGGCAGTTGGAGGTACGCCAGATCGCCGAGTTGAAACGCGATTGAAGCCGCATGAGCCGGCACGGTGACCACGCGGGCGAGGCAGCCGATCATTTTTTCCGCCACGAAGGCGCGAAAGTGGTCGCGACGCTCACCGCGCACCTCGGCACGCACCGGCTGCAGCTTGCCGAGGACGTGGTGCAGGAGGCGTTGCTGCGCGCTCTGCAAACGTGGTCGTATCGCGGCGTACCGAACAATCCTGCCGCGTGGCTGACGCAAGTGGCAAAAAATCTCGCGCTCAATGCGCTGAAACGTGAACAGCGATGGAACGAAAAACAGGAAGGCATCGCCGCCGAGCACGCCCGGTGGCTGTCATCGACGTCCGAAAACATGACCCACGAGAGTTTCGCTGATGACACGCTGCGGTTGATGTTCGTCTGTTTTCATCCCGAACTCGCCGCCGAATCGCAGACCGCGCTCGCGCTGCGCACGCTGTGCGGGTTCAGCCCCGCCGAAATTGCCGCGGCCTTTCTCACCAGCGAGCCAGCGATCGCGAAGCGCCTTGTGCGCGCCCGGCAGCACATCCGCGAGCTGGCACTGCCGTTTGCCGTGCCGGAGACCGCCGCGCTTTCGTCCCGGCTTGATGGCGTGCTGCACACGCTCTACCTGCTTTTCAACGAGGGCTACAAAGCCTCCACGGGCGAACGACTCGTGCGCGAGGAACTTTGCCAGGAAGCCATTCGGCTCGTCACCTTGGTCACCCAGCATCCCGCCACGCAAGAACCGCGCGCTCACGCCCTGCTCGCGCTCATGCTGCTCAATGCGGCGCGCTTAGACGCCCGCACCGACGACGCCGGAAATCTCCTGCGTCTGCACGAGCAGGACCGCACCGCGTGGAATCAGGCCATGATCCACCGCGGCGTGCTGTGCCTCCGGCACGCATCGCAAGGAGGAACTTTGAGCGTTTATCACATTGAGGCCGGCATCGCCGCGACACATTGCATGGCGTCGGACGCATCGGCGACCGACTGGCCGCGCATCCTACATCTCTACGACCAGCTTCTCGCACTCACCGGCTCGCCGGTTACCGCGATGAACCGTGCCGTTGCCGTCGCACGGGTCCACGGCGCGCAGGCCGGACTGGACGCGCTCGGCAACATCCGGCAACGCTCCGTGCTCGAAGGTAATCATCTTTATCACGCCATGCGCGGCACCTTTACCGCCGAACTCGGAGAGACCACGCTTGCGATAACGCACTTTCAGCAAGCTGCGAAGCTCGCCGTGCTGGCCGTCGAGCGTGATTTTATCGCCCGTCGAATCCGAGAATGTGGCGGTGGGGTTCGACCGAGACGTCAAGGCTGAAGGCTGGTTGCAGTTCGCGCGTGGCGGCGTTGGGGGAACTACTGAGTTTTTCGACCATTCACGCTACTGCATTCAATCGCCTCTGTGCAGCAGTCGCTTACGCCAACACGAAAACGCCTCGAATGCATGAATCAGCAATTCGCCGCCGGCGGCTATCAATTCGCCACGCACACGCGCGTCGCTCGATGGGGAAACTCGTTGACGTCCCACACCCGCCCTGCCAACGTCCCACCAAGGTTGAGTCAACACCAACCTAACCGACCTCATGAACAGAAGATCCTTCTTGGGTAATGCGATTGCCGGTCTCGCCGCTTCCGGAATTCTCACACAGATGCGCGGTTGGGCCCAGGCCACTACGAATGCTAACGGCCTCAACATGCCTATCGGCTTCCAGTCCTACGTGTTCCGGGAGGAGATCTCCCAGAAACCCCAGGAGACGATGGGCCGATTGGCCAGCTACGGTTACAGGACTGTGGAATGGTGCAGCCCCAAAGGATACCAGGGACCCTTCACGCCGCTGGTCAAATACTCCGGCCAGGAACTGAAGAAGATCACCAACGACTCAGGCCTGGAAACCGACAGCTGCCACTTCACCTGGAACGAGATCATGGATGACAACAGCCTCGCCGAGCGTATCGAGTTCGCAAGCCAGTTGGGGTTGAAGCACATGGTCTGTTCCGGTGGACTCATGGCCAAGACCGCCGATGAGGTCAAGAAACGCTGCCAGCAGATGAACCATTTCGGGGAGATGGTGAAGAAAGGCGGCCTGGTTGCCGGATACCACAACCACAATGGTGAATTCGACGAGAAGCTGGATGCCCGCCCGCAATACGACCTGATGCTCGAACATCTCGACCCCTCACTTGTGAAGATGCAGTTTCAGGTCGCTGCGATCACCTCGGGTTACAAGGCCCAGGACTATTTCCGCAGGTTCCCCGGTCGTTTCATCTCGGCCCACCTCCAAGACTATGCCCCGGATGACCATAAGAAGGAGGTGGTCATGGGTGCCGGCATCGTCGACTGGAAGGATTTCTGGCTCTATAGCGGAATTTGTGGGTAAACCGCGGAGAAAGAGGCCTCAGGACTTCGACGCAGGGGGCGCGAGCAAAGGC
>JANXQE010000609.1 GCA_025356925.1 Limisphaerales bacterium
CTGTTGGATTATTACTTCACCTTTCGTGACGATCCGTTGCGAGCAACCAACGCGACACTCGCCCTCCACATGGCCGATACCGTGAGTTGGGTTCTTGATGCGGCGCTGCGCCCGCCACCCCCCGAATTCGATTCGCTGCTGACGCTCGACGCCACCCGGGTCGCGTTTCATTTTTCCGCAACGTCCAACCTGGATTACCGGCTGCAAACCCGCGGCGCTCTGGGTGCGGGCTCGTGGTCCGCGTTGCAGGATTTTTCGAGCGCGACGACCAACCGCTTTATTTGGGTGACCAATAATGTCGGCGGATTGCAATCGCGCTTTTACCGGCTCGGCGTGGGTCCGTAACCGGGCACGCAGGGCACGCGTCGCTCACGCTGGTTGATATCACGCATTTTTCTTGAACAGTCGACGCCATACAAATTCAATGGCACCAGGTCACCATGCCTTGTGCCTCGAAAATCTCACAATGATGTTCCAAAGCGATCTCATGAAAGACACTGCAACAGCGTTCCATGGTCAGTGGGCTGAACTCGCCACCCCAGCCAGACGGTGGGCAGAAATGTTGATCTGTCTGGCGTTTTGGCTCTTCACCACCCTGGGCGGGGCAGCGGAGCTAAATCTTCTGTCGAATCCTGGCTTCGAGGACGGTCCCGCCGGCACGAACAACCTTCCGGGCTGGGCCATCACGCCCGAGAGCGCCGCCACGGTCATCGTCACTGACAAAGCAGCTCATGGTGGCCAGAAAGCCATCGCGATTCCCGCGCACACCTCGGTGGAGCAGAAACTCGATTCGGTGCCAGCCGGAGCCTATCTGGCTCGCGCCTGGGTCAAATCCGAATCGGAACAGTCGGTTACTTTCCTGCTCCAGGATTCCGACCAACCCTGGCGGGCTTATACCTGTGCCGAGATTAAGGTACCTCGCGGTAAATGGGTGCGCATCGAGACGTTTTGCAACGTGAATACGAACGGACCCCTGACGCTGGGTTTGGGTGGAAGGTCCAAGGAATTTCATCTCTATCACGGCACAGCTCAAGACATGATCTCGCCTATCATTGCGGATGATTTCGAATTAATTCGTTACGAGCCCAAGCCCACACCCGAACTCGCGCCACTCGGGGTGTGGGACGCGAAAACGGAGCTAAGCCCTGGTTTCAACTGGTCCGCCAGGGATCAATGGTCCCTGGTTAATGACCCAGCAGACGCTTTTGTTGGAACGGCTGTAATTCAAGGCCGGCATCTCGCGGGAACTGTGCGTAAAAGCGATGGTGCTCTGATGATCTACTCGGTCCAGGAGGGCGCGCTCAAACCGCGGTGCGTCATTGCCCCAACCCCCGCCTTTCCAGTGTCGAAGTGTACGATGCTGCGCGAGCACGACCGGAGGGGAATTCGAGTGAGCGCCGATGGGGGAGCTCGATTTTATACAGCCTGGTTCTCGGCCAAAGGCCTGGTCCGTGTCGAAGCCAGCCAGGTGGCGCAGTTTCGCGTGCAGGAGTGTCACCTGCGCTATGGGCTCCTGCCCTCCTTTGCCGGGACGGACCTTTGCTACGCTCCCGAGCAGATGGCGGGCGTGAAAGAGTTCCATATTCCTTCGACCCAGTGGTTGGTTGGTTTAGTAGACGGTGACGACAGCATGCTGGTCGCTGCCTGGGAGTCAGCCGCCCAAAAGGTGTCCCTGGGTGTGGCGGGCTCAGGAGGAAACCGGCTGATTGACTCGCTGTCGATTGACACGGAAACAAACGGATTCTCCCTATCTTTTGTCGAACACGCCGGCATTTGGCATCGAGAAGCCCTCAAAGAAGATTGGCTTGGTGAATACGTGCCGATCGGTTGGGAGCGCCCGTTTCCGGCCCGCTGGATGGGCCGTTTTTCTGTGACTGGTGGCGGAAAACCATCTTTCCGCGATCCGGGCATGAGCTATTCTTTTCCCATCGCTTATGCCAAAACCAGGATGTGGGGAGTATGGTTTGAGGACTGGAACCATTATCCATTCTTTTTCGACGGACCTCACACCATGTTCCATTTTGAAAAGACGTTCATCCCGCAAGGGGAAGCCCTCATCTATTTC
Organism: Limisphaerales bacterium; assembly: GCA_025356925.1. GTDB lineage: Bacteria > Verrucomicrobiota > Verrucomicrobiia > Limisphaerales > UBA8199 > JANXQE01. The sequence continues at coordinate 2,066 of JANXQE010000609.1, forward strand.
CTCGAACCGGCGGCCGCCGATCTTTATTCACCTTCGGAGATTGTTGAGCAGGCGATGGGTCTGGAGAAAGCTGCGGCCCTTTTCAACTTCGACGCCAACAGAATCAGAAAACTGAAGTATTCCACTCCCGACGAGTTCATCTTTGACCGGCCTGTTTGTGCAACCACAACACGACTTTCAAAGATCAGGCAGGACGAAAAGGCAACTCTCGGCGTAAACCTCGCCACCCATCTCTACGAATTCATCCGGGAGATCCGGGGCCGCGTTGATCAATATCAAGCCTTCTTCTCCCAAATGAAAGGTTACCTTGGCATTAAAAGAACCGAGCACCCGGAGGCGCGAGGCTACCTCGCCGAACTCGAAGGCATGGTCGCCAAGGCTCAATCACAATCCGAGGAAATCTATGCCGTGCCTCTTTCGTCGGCCGAGGCGAAGGTCGAAAAGATGAAATCACTCTTGCGGCAGGGTAAAGGGGACGGTTTCAACTGCGGCGACCTTGACGTGAGGGAGACAGCAGGTGAGCAAGATGATCTTTGTCGGCGCTACAATCGATGGGTCATCAGAATCACACAAACCGCCGCCTTGAACTGCGGCGACTCTGCCGAAAAAGCTGCGATTGCCAGTTACATCTGGGACCAATCGCGCACGGTCCTGACCCAGCCAACCCGTTGGGAGCCGCGCCGGACCTTGTACTTTTTTGAACCATAGTTTAACTGCTAAACCGGATGCATTTGAACAACACGACCAAGCGAGACACGGCGGAGAACCACGCGTGGGGCTTCCCGTACCCCTTATTGATTTTGTGGACAGGAAAAAACGCCCAGCGCGGATTCTGGCGCCTGGTCAGGAACCTATTAGCGGCCTCCTTTATGACAGGTGCCCTGACCAACTGCGGTCAGCAAACCACCGAGCAACCCACGACTGAACCTCAACTCGTCAAGACAGCATGCGGTCTGGACATGGTTTCCATATCCGCGGGCAAATGCATCATGGGGTCAAATGAAGGCTCGGTTGACACCAAACCGGCGCACCAGGTTGACGTGGACGGCTTCCTGATGGACAGGTACGAAACCACCCAGGAAGTTTATACAAAAATCATGGGCACAAACCCTTCGCGGCGCAAGTATCCCAATAACCCGGTGGAGCAGGTCACCTGGACGGCTGCGGTGAAATTCTGCAATGCGCGATCGCTGCAGGAAGGTCGGGCAGCGTGTTATGATACCAACACCTGGGCTTGCGATTTCTCCGCTAACGGATATCGCCTGCCCACCGAAGCAGAGTGGGAGTATGCCTGTCGGTCTGGCAGCAGCACGCAGTTCTACTTTGGCGACGGTCCCGAAGAGCTGAAATCGTTTGGCTGGTTTGAAGGCAACTCGCAGGCCAAACCTCACCCGGCGGGCCAGCGGAAGCCGAATGGGTGGGGGCTCTATGACATGGCAGGTAACGTCTGGGAATGGTGCAACGATTTCTATTCGGCAAAGTATTATCGGGAAAGTCCCTCGGACAATCCACGCGGTCCCAGCCAAGGCGAAAAGCGCGTTCTTCGAGGCGGCGCCTGGTCAAGCAGCGCGGCCAACTGTACCTCCTGGGTGCGAAACTGTGATGAGGCAGGCCTGACCGACGTGTGTTTGACCATGGATTCAAACGGGTTCCGGTGTGTGCGCCGCAAATGAGCGCCGGACCATGGGGCTCCGACTTCGGGATCCAGTTCGAGCCTTGTGCAGCTTCCGCCAACGACGATCGGTTCAGGAACGCGGTTGACGCCCCTTCGCATTTTTCCGTGCCGGTGGCCGCTTCCCCTCGGCTTTCCTGGCCGACGGTTGGTTGGGAGCTATCGGCTCCGGCTTCGGTGGCGCCGCGGCAGGACCGGGAGCCGCTGTTTTCTCGTGGATGACCTGCCGTAACTGGTCGAGTTTCTTATCGATCTCGACCTTGGCTCGCGAGAGGCCCTGTTGGCTCGTGTTGATGGCGTCGGACAGCAGCCCGCAGCTTTTTTGAATCTTGTGAGCGTAGCTGCCTTCATTTAGTTCCACTCCTTTGGCTTTGAGGAAGCCTTGAAGATTCTGATAAAGTTCGTCTTTTTCTAAAGTTTTCATAGTGGATCAGATTAACAGAGGGAGTCTCGCGTGATCTGGCCCGGCGGGCAATTACAGATCGCGACGCGCTTTGTAGCCAATCCCAACCCGACCGCTCGATCCCGACCGGCACGTTTCGTTTGGCCGGGTCCAAAGGCTTGGATCCGCTCCGGTCGGGCAGAACTTCGTATCTGGCGGTTCCCGCGACGTTTTAATCGTGGGAGGCTCTCCCCCCAGACCCCGGAGCAGGAAAGGCTGGCCTGGGGGCTCCAGGAAGTTTGATGCGCCGAACTCTTACCCTTGACAATTCCTTCGAGCTCTGGCTCTGCTGCGCCTTAGAGATCATGCGCATAACCCAACGCAGTTTCATCGGGACAGTCTTGTTGTCTTTGGCGCTCGGTCCCACGACGAAGGCGGGAACTTTCGGACTGGAAACCCTGGACCTGCAATACGCCGAGCAGGGCTGGGGCGAGCCGCGCGCCAACAAATCCGTCGACGAACACCCTCTATTTATCGACGGCAAACGATTCGAGCACGGCTTCGGCACCCACGCCATTAGCACCTTTTGGATTGCGTTGAGCGGAAAAGGCGATCGATTCACGGCGACGGTGGGCGTAGACGATGAAGTCGGCCAAAGAGGGAGCGTGGTGTTCAAAGTTGTGGGTGACGGAAAGACGCTTTGGGAAAGCGGGGTTCTGCGCGGCGGCGATCCAGCCAAAGAAGTTTCGGTCGATTTACACGGCATCAACAAGCTCCTGCTGTCCGTCGGCGATGCTGGCGACGATATCAATGATGATCACGCGGACTGGGCTGACGCCAAAATCGCAATGATGGAAGGCAAACCAGAAGCCATCGCTCCGGTCCGCGAACCGGCCATCGTTTTAACGCCCGAGCCCTCACCCAGACCGCGTATCAACGGAGCTGGAATCTTTGGTGCCCGGCCTGGCTGGCCTGTCCTCTTCACCATTCCGGCCACTGGCGAGCGGCCGATGACTATTTCTGCTTCAAAACTCCCGCCCGGTCTCAAACTCGATCCGCAAACCGGGCAAATCTCCGGTGTCCTGAAGGACCGGGGAGTTTACCAGGTGAAATTGCGGGCAAAAAATGCGATCGGTAAAACGGAGCGAACGCTCAAGATCGTTTCCGGTGACAAAAGCGCCCTTACCCCACCGATGGGATGGAACAGTTGGAATTGCTTTGGCTGCGATGTGACCGAAGCGAACGTCCGCGCCGCCGCCGACGCCATGGTGGCGAGTGGACTTATCAACCATGGCTGGACCTACATCAATATCGACGATTGCTGGGAAGCTGGCCGGGACGCGGAGGGTCGCATCTTGTCGAACGAAAAATTTCCCGACATGAAAGCGCTGACTGATTATGTGCACAGCAAAGGCCTGAAGATCGGGCTGTATTCGTCACCGGGACCGAAGACTTGCGCTGGACATGAGGGCAGCTACCAGCACGAGGAATTGGACGCCCGGCAATACGCTGATTGGGGTTTCGATTACCTCAAATACGACTGGTGCAGCTATGGCGGCATTGTCCCCAACGCGGACCACGCGGGGTTGCTCAAACCGTACCAACTCATGCGTGCCGCGCTCAACCAGGCGCCGCGCGATATTGTCTTCAGCCTCTGTCAATACGGCATGGGCAACGTCTGGGAATGGGGCGCCGAGGTTGGCGGCAACTGCTGGCGCACCACGGGTGACATCTCCGACACCTGGTCGAGCATGTCGCACATCGGTTTTGGCCAGGCCGGTCACGAGAATTACGCCGGGCCAGGACATTGGAACGACCCGGATATGCTCGTCGTCGGCTATGTGGGATGGAGCGCCAAAGTGCGGCCCAGCCGCCTCACGCCTAACGAGCAATACACTCACATTAGTCTGTGGTGCCTCCTCTGCTCGCCTTTGCTGATTGGGTGCGACATGACCCGCCTCGATGACTTCACGTTGAACCTCCTGACCAATGACGAGGTCCTGAATCTGAACCAGGACCCGCTTGGCCGCCAGGCGGGACGGATTGCCCAAAAAGGAGCGCTGGAGGTTTGGGCAAAGGATTTGGAAGATGGTTCGAAAGCCGTCGGCCTATTCAATCTTGGCGAAGAAGAAGCCCCAATAATTGCGACCTGGTCAGAGCTCGGCCGGACGGGAAAACAGAAAGTCCGCGATCTGTGGCGCCAGTCGGATCTGGGCACCTTCACCGACCAATTTCAAGCCTCGGTACCTCGTCACGGCGTGATGCTCGTCAGGATTTCCAGAACGAAATAGGCCCGGCGTCTCGCAGCGTGTCGTTGCTGAGGGCAAGGACTGCTGGTAAGGTTCTGCCATGAGAGCGTGGTTGCTGGATGATCTGACTGGAATAGAACGTTTACGACTGGCAGAGGTGGCGGATCCGGTGCCGGAGCCAGGTGAAGTAACGTTGGAGGTCCATTATGCCGCGCTCAATCCTGCGGACCGGTATTTGGCAGAACGTCAATATCCGATTCGACCTCCGCTGCCTCATGTTCTGGGACGCGACGGTGTGGGCCGAGTGGCACAGGTGGGCAAGGGAGTCAGCGGGATCCAAATGGGCGATAAGCGAGCCATCTTGCGCGGGGATGTGGGCGGCAGCCGTTGGGGAACCTTTGCCGAGCGGGTCGCGGTGCCGGTCGAGAACTTGGTGGAAACACCCTCGGATTGGACGGACGAGCAAGCCGCCGGAGCGACGCTCGTGTATCTGACAGCATACCAGGCGCTCACCATGTGGGGCCACTTGCCGGCTTCGGGCGTAGTGCTGGTCACCGGCGCCTCCGGTGGCGTGGGCGTGGC
>JANXQE010000651.1 GCA_025356925.1 Limisphaerales bacterium
TTTTGTCGAAATCCGGAGCGCCATTGGGTTGGACGGGCCATTCCGGATTTGCTCCGGCTTTTGGCGGCTGCGCGGCAGCGGTGTCGGGTCCGGCTGAGCGTGGAAGGGGATTGTTCCGAATGCTAACGCTGGAACCGGAGCGAGCCGTACTATCGTAGCTCATCGCCTGGTCGGTAAGTTCGAGGTCTTTCTCCAGGGTCAGTTTTGGCTTTATTCCTTTGGCCTGGAGCACCCCGTGGTAGGCGCGGACCGCTTCCGCCGGTGTGACCTTGCCGTCCGTAACCAGGCGCAGCATCTCGATAAAGGCGAGCTGGTGTTCGGCGTTGTTAATCTTACGTCCGAATAGAGCCACGCGAGCGCCATATTTCTGGGCGTCGTGGATCAGCTTAAACGCATCGTAGGTGGTCCCGGCGCTGCCGCCGAGAATTCCCACGACGAGGTTTGGGTCGTATTGCGCCAGTTCCTCCATCGCGCGGGGGCCGTGGTAAACGATCTTGAGGAAGAGCGGCCGGCCGGATTCCGGCACGCCAGCGAGGCTGCGGATGATGTTGTCGTTGAGAAACTCGCCCAACTTCTCGGCCGGGACACCGCTGTTCACGTTCGGATCAAAGACCTCGAGAAAATATCTAAAATGCTTGCGCTCGGCTTCCTCGCGAAATTCTTTGAAAGCGAGCAGCGTTTCGCGGTCCGCTTTGAGCTCGTTTACGAATGTGACCGAGTAGAGCCCCAGGTTGGCCCCGGGAAAGGCATCGCCAGTGCGGTCGCATTCGAGCTTGCCGCACTGGATCTGGTCGATTGTGGCGGTGCGGAAAGGTTGGGCCGGCTCGCGAGTATAACACCCATGGCGGACGGCCCAGACGTCGGTGGTGTCATTGGCCCGCGCCGCCGGTGTTACGTGTGAGTTCCCGAACAGGCCTTCCTTAATGGTCAGTTGTTCGTTGACGTAAGCGGACATCAGCATGATATCCACGAGTCCCTGGTGGACTACCTCGCGAAGGATGTCGAGGAACTCCGGCAGGTTGCGGTGACCGTATTCGCCGCGCGTCCAAACCTCCGGCGAAAAGCGAGCGGGCCGCTCCCCCAGCCCGGAAAGGTAGGATCTCGGACCGGGAGCGCGCACGCCAAAGGCCATGTCGGCGTCTTTGGCGTCCGCAATAATGAAGGCGCGAGACGCAGGGTTCGCTTTGACCTCGGCAAGCTTGGATTCGAGCGACTTCATTTACGAGGTGGGAAAGGGGAGGGGAAGATTAAGATTACGATTAGGATTAGGATTACGATTAGGAAGGATCAACGGGTCTTCGGCTCTCATAATCATAATCATAATCTTACTGCCTTTCCCGGCCGGCTAGAGCCTCACCTTGGCCATGGTTTCTTTGAGGGCGCGGGCAGATTGTTGCAAAGCCATCTGCTCTTTTGGCCAGAGCTTGATTTCGACCTGCGATTCGATTCCGCGCCGGCCAACGACCGAGGGTACGCTCAGGCAAATGTCCGCGATGTCGTAGGTCTTTTGCACCAGAGACGAAACCGGCAAGAGCACTTTTTTATTGAGCAACACAGCGTGAACGACTTCACGAATGGCGAGGGCGACCGCCCAGCCGGCGCCGCCCTTGCGTTTAATCACCTCTGCGCCGCTGCCTTTGGTGCGCTCGAACACCGCATTCTGGAAGCCGGGACTGCACTCGCGCAAACCGGCCAACGGTAAGCCATTTACGCTGGCGCTCGACCATATCGGGACCATCGAATCACCGTGTTCTCCGAGAATCAAGGCCTTGACCTGCGACGCCGCGAGCTTGAGCTCGTCGGCGATGAGTGAACTAAACCGAGAAGTATCCAGCATTGTGCCAAGCCCATAGACTTGAGGCCAGGGAAGACCAAGTCGTTGCCCGGCCAAGTGCGTCAGAATATCGACCGGGTTTGAGACGACGAAGACTTGGGCTTCCGGGCGCAGGCCCGCGGCTTTGATGCTGTCGAGAATCTGAACAAACAAAGCGACGTTGCGGTTGATGAGGTCCAGGCGCGATTCCTCCGGCTTGCGGCGCAAACCCGCGGTGATCAGGAAAAGGTCGCTGTCGGCCGCGCGCGCATAATCTCCCGCGTAAACCTTTTGCTCGCCGGCAAAAGCATTGCCATGCAAAAGGTCCAGCGCTTCTCCCTCGGCCAAATCTTTGTTGGCATCGAGGATTTGGATTTCCGTTATGAGCCCGGCGCATTGCAGCGCAAAGGCCGCGCACGATCCCACTCTTCCACCACCGCCAATGATTGTGACTTTCATGTGCGGTTACTTGGTTCTGGCCATGATTTGCTCGGTGATGGCCTGCACCAGCGCTTCGGCTTGCGGATCCGCGGTTGCCGCAGGCTGCGGTTGGCCGTTTTCGCGATTGGGGACGGCGCAAGTGACCCCGGGGCGCCAGCCGTCGTTGTCGCACAATTCGCATTCTTTCAACCCAAATCGCGGGTCGGGAATTCCCAGGCTCTGCTTGATCTTGAGGAGATCTTTTAATTGGTCGGGTGTCATGGTATTCACGGGCTTGCCCAACTGTGACGCTACCAGCACCGTGCGGCAATAGGCCTCAAGGATCTCCATCTTGAAATAGGCGTCCTCGACATTGTTGTGGCTCCAGCTTACCACACCGTGATTGGCCATGAGAATCGTGTTGTGTTTGTCCACCAGGTCGGCCACCAGCTTACCCATTTCCGGTGTGCCTGGCGTTCGGTAAGGTGCAATTGCCACGGATGAAAAGACTTCGTATTCCGGGATCATACACGTCGGCGGCTCGACTCCCGCGACGGCGAAGCCGGTCGCATACGGTGGATGACAATGAACCGTTGCCGCCGCGCGTGGTTGGCGCTTCATGATCTGCAAGTGCATCAGGATCTCGCTGGTGCGTTTCTTAACGCCAGCGAGTTGGTTGCCTTCGAGGTCAACCAGACACATGTCCTCGGGCTTCATGAAACCTTTTGAAATCAACGTGGGCGTGCAGAGAGCCAGGTCTTCGGCTACCCGGATGGCAAGGTTACCACCGTTGCCATCGACATACGCGCGCTGCCAGAGCCGTCGGCCGATGTCGCAGAGTTGGAGCTTCAGTTCGTGGAGGGCTGGTGAATTGAAAAAGGCTTCGAGCTCGCTTTTCGAGCTTTTTGACGTGACGGCTTTAACCACGCTCGCGGCTTGGATCGGTTGTTTGAGTCCGTCCGCAGGAGCGCCTCCAGCCTCGTGCTCGCGCAAAAAATCGCGCGCCGACGGTGTGAGCAGCGCGTCCGCGGTCAAAGATTTCAGATCCTGGCCGCTCCGCACCATTTCTTCAAGGTCCCGAACACTGATAATCTGCTTCATGGATTAAAGGGATTGTAAAAAATCTCATCAACGAGCGCTGCGTTGATGGCATCGATTGGAGTGGGTTCAACGAAAGGGCAGGCCGCTTCCCGACCCTCGACAAAGCCGATGGTCTGGCCCACGCCGCCACCCAGGTCATCATAGACCACTAGGCTTGGGTCTTTGCTCATGCCCGGTGGGGTTTCCGAGCCCCGCTGAAAGTGTTCGCGCGTGAAAGGCGAAACGATCAACCAGCGGGCGCCCACGAGCGCGGGTACGGTTGCGCTGAGGGTGACGCGGCCGATGACGGTTCCGAGTCTCATGGCATGCGAAATCCGAAATTCATGACAGGATTGACAAGATGAACAGGATTGTTCTGGGGCAGAAACATCGAAATCCTGTACGTCCTGTTCATCCTGTCGTTTGGGCTTTCAGCTTTCGGATTTTTCACGTCGG
>JANXQE010000661.1 GCA_025356925.1 Limisphaerales bacterium
GTAAGCCGCCTGGTTCGCTCGTTCAACAGTGGCCAGATGAGCCGAAACTTCTGCTTCAGCACGGCGATGGCGCTCATGCGTGGCTGTTATACCACGCTTCCCTTCGCTGTTGCTACCTTTATTTATTTACGCCTCCTTAGCGAGGGCATCCTTCGCCCGTGGGGGAGGTTCTTCTACCTGGGATGGGCTCTTCGGATTTGGCGATCACCCTACCAATACGTGGGCCGTCCAACAAGCCCTCGCAGCCCAGTACAATGCGGGCAGTGACCCGGATCCGTTTCCCTCCGGCTGGGGCGGCTATGATAACGTAGAGACCGATTGTGCGCCCTTCGTGGATACGGAGTACCCCTTCACGTTCCAGGGCGGTGTGTTATCGCTCAGGCCGCCCGGTGGCGCGTTCGGAGAACCAGTGACGTTCACCAAGCAGGGGTACGCCGTTTGGCGGGTTTATGATGTGGATAGCCAAGTATTTGCTCATGCCCACGCTCGACTGCGACGTCGCGCTCAGCGCGGTGCCGCCGTACCACCTGGCTGAGTAACATTCCCTTCGGATACTGTCGCGTGGCCGGGCTGACTTCGGCCCGCTGCGAGTGGGCATCGACAGCAAATGGATTTCTCCTTACTGTGCCAGCGTGAATGCAGGCCCGTCAGAAAGCCCGTCTGGTGGCCGGACGGAAGGCCCCAAGCCCGTCGTGGGACAAACCGACCGGGTCACAAACACCTCGGAACCAACAGCCAAAATCGCGTTATTTCGATCGCTGTTCCGGGGTAGGGAGGATGTGTACCCGATCCGCTTCGAAAGCCGAAAAACCGGTCGAAGCGGTTACGCTCCAGCCTGCGCTAACGAGTGGGTACGCGGGCTGTGTGAGAAACCGCGCGTCAAGTGCGCGGTTTGCCAGAACCGCAGGTTGTTGCCTGTGACCGACGAAGTCGTGCGGTGGCACTTGTCCGGAAAGGATGATCGGGGACGAGACTTTGTGATTGGCGTGTATCCGATGCTGCCGGATGAGTCCTGCTATTTCCTGGCGATGGACTTCGACGGGCAACAGTGGCAGAAGGATGCGGAAGCGGTTTTGCATTGCTGTCGAATTTGGGCAGTCCCGGCCGCATTGGAACGTTCGCGCTCCGGCGATGGCGCCCATCTTTGGATATTCTTCACGGAGACGGTGCCGGCCCGCCTGGCGCGCAATCTCGGCTCCTTTCTTTTGACTGAGGCAATGGAGCACCGTCCGGATGTTGGGCTGGATTCTTATGACCGGCTTTTTCCCAACCAGGACACACTGCCCAAAGGTGGATTTGGAAACCTGATCGCGCTGCCGTTGCAGAAACACGCACGAGCCGGCAACAACAGCGTTTTCCTTAATGACCAGTTCAAGCCGCATGCGGATCAATGGGCATTTCTGGCCTCGATGGAACGTATCAGTAAGCGGCAGTGCGAGGCGATCGTGCGCGAGGCTGAAAGCAAAGGCAGCAGCACCGGCGTTCGTTCGGTCTTAGCTTTGGAGGCGGATGACGACGAACCGTGGACCGCTCCGCCATCTCGCCATCGAAAGGAACCGCCCATCCCGGATCCCTTACCCGACCGTGTTGAGTTGGTGCTCGGCGACCAGATCTATATCGGGAAGGAGAACCTGCCTCCGGCGCTGCGCAATCGGCTGGTTCGGCTGGCGGCGTTCCAAAACCCGGAATTTTACAGTGCTCAGTCTATGCGCCTGCCGGTCTACAACAAACCGCGAATTATCCACTGCGCGGAGGATCATCCACAACATATTGGATTGCCTCGCGGGTTATTCGGTGACGTGGAAGCCTTGTTGGCACGTTTGAAGATCAAGTCCGCACTGCGCGACGAGCGCTTCTCCGGAGCACCAGTAGCATTTTCTTTTAAGGGAGAGCTGCGCGCCGAGCAGATGGTTGCCGCCAGGGCGATGTTGGCGCACGAAACCGGCGTACTGGCGGCGACCACAGCTTTTGGCAAAACTGTGGTCGCCGCATGGTTGATCGCACAGCGTGGTGTCAACACGCTCATCCTGGTGCATCGCCAGCAGTTGCTTCAGCAGTGGGTGGAACGTTTGTCGACCTTCCTGGGATTGTCGAAAAAGGAGATCGGCCAGATTGGAGGCGGACGAAAAAGGATCACCGGAAACATTGACGTGGCGATCATGCAAAGCCTGGTGCGCAAAGGGGTCGTGAATGATCTGGTCGCAAACTACGGCCACCTGGTCGTGGACGAGTGCCATCACTTATCGGCCAGGAGTTGTGAGTTGGTCGCTCGAAGAACCAAAGCGCGTTATGTGGCCGGGTTGTCGGCTACGGTTACCCGTAAAGACGGGCACCATCCAATTATATTCATGCAGTGCGGGCCGGTTCGCTACCGGGTGAATGCTAAAGCACACGCCGCAACGCACCCCTTTAATCATGTCGTCGTTGTGCGGCCGACGAATTTTCGAATGCTCGAACCGCCGGAGGAAGATCCGCGCCTCGAGTTTCAAGCTCTCTATCAAGCGCTTGCCACCGATTCGGCGCGAAATCAGTTAATCTGCGGGGATGTATTTGGAACGGTACGCGAGGGGCGCAAACCGCTGCTGTTGACCGAGCGCACCGAGCACCTGGGGACTCTGGCCGGACTGCTGGCAATCGAAATTCCCCATGTGATTACGCTGAAGGGAGGCATGGGAAAGAAGGACTTGCGAAACGCCTTGGATCAACTGAACACACTTCCAGAGAAAGAACCCTGCGTGTTGCTCGCCACTGGAAAGTTTGTTGGCGAGGGTTTTGATCACCCGCGCCTGGATACGTTGTTCCTTACTCTGCCCGTTTCCTGGCGCGGCACCATTACCCAGTACGTTGGCCGTTTGCACCGACTGCATTCAGGCAAACGCGAGGTGCGGGTTTATGATTATGCCGACCTGAACCTGCCGATGCTGGCGAGGATGTTCGACCGCCGTTGTCAGGGATACGAGGCCCTGGGGTATGCGATCCAGTTACCTGGCAGCGCGGTTCCCGGCTGGCCGGCCGAGGTGTCGCTGCCGATCGATCCGGAATGGAAGCGAGACTACGCCGCCAGCGTCCGACGGCTGGTGTGCGACGGCGTGGATGTTCCCCTGGCCGATCTATTCGTCCATTCTGCCTCTCGTTTTTCTCCCACCGCTGAAGGGGCCGCGCGGGCCAGGAGCGCAACCGAGGCTTTCCTGTACCGGCGGCTGGAGACTCTTCCCGAGATGACGGGCCGCTTCCGACTGAATGCAACTTTACCCATCCCTTTCGATGAAGCGGGAAACATGGAGGTTGACCTGCTCGATGCGGAATCACATCTCGCGATCGAAATAGACGGCCTTCAACACTTGGCGGACACCGATGCCTACCGCCGTGATCGCCGCAAAGATACTCTCCTGCAGGAAAGCGGCTATCTTGTGCTTCGTTTCCTGGCGGAGGATGTCGGCAAGAGATTGGACCACGTATTGGATACTCTCACACGCATCCTCGCGCGCCGAGAACGAGGATAGGTGTTCGAACACGGACCATCGACCTTCTGATCATTTTTCAGAAGCTCCCAGCGTGTCAGACAGGTGTGCCACCTGAGAGAGCCTGTCTGTTAGCTTCAGCTTTCAAACGCTGCCGCTCGGCCGCCTTCGCAAAGGGGTAATACACCACCATGGCAATCCCGATCGAGATCGCCCCCCAGACCGCGGCTTTCCAGTCTCCGCCGGTCACGAGGTAATGCCCGATGATGGGCGGGGTAGTCCAGGGGACGTTCACGAACGGCTTGTGAATCACGCCCCATTGCATGAGCAGATAGGTGCTGGCCGTCAGGATCAGCGCGTTGAGGATGTACGGAACCATGAAGATGGGGTTCAACACGATCGGGAAACCAAAGAATATGGGCTCGTTGATCTGAAAGATCTGCGTCGGCAACGACAGCCGGCTGACCTTGCGGTAGCCGGGTTCCTTCGAGTTCCACATGACCAGCGCGAGCGCGATGGTTGCCCCGGTTCCCCCCACGTTGACGAAGGCGGTGAAGAACCCGTAGGCGGTGACATACGGCAGGGGCTGGCCGTGGCTCACGGCCTCGACGTTCGCCGTCAGGTACTGGAGGAAGATGGGGGCGACGATCGCGTCCATGGCGTTGTCGCCGTTGATGCCCACGGACCAGAGCAGCGTGACGAGGAAAGCGTAACAAAGGATGCCGGGGAGGGTGTTCAGGGCGAAGACCAGTGGTTTGAAAGCGGTTTGCACGAGGTGATCGATGTCCACCCCGAACACAAACCGGATCACCCAAAACACCACCACCAGGAAGAACAACGGAACGAGCGACAGGAACGACTCATACACGATCGAAGGCACGTTCTCCGGCAGCTTCACGACCATATTGTGGTCGGTGAAAAATTTCTGCACCCGGACAGAGACCAGCGCGATGATGATCGCAGTGAACAACCCCTTGGAACCGAGGTTGTCCATCGAGAACGCGATATCCTCCGGCTTCGCGCCGAGCCGGAGCTGGATCATCAGAAAGACCAGGGTGGCGATGGTGGCGCTGACGATGGCTTCCTGCTTCAGCCGTTTGCCCAGATCGTAACCGATGGCGAAGCACACAAAAACCGAGAGCAGCCCGAACGTGGCGGTGACTGGGACCTGCAACAACCCGAGGTAAGGCTGGACGATTTTGTCCCACCCGCTCATGGGCAAAAAAGAGATGATGATAAAGAGCCCGCCAATGATCGTGAGCGGGACCACCGAAACCATACCCGCGCGGATAGCGGACAGCCAGGTGTTCTCACTCAGAGCCGTGAGGGGCGGCACGACGTATTTGTTCAGCCACGCGGTCGCGTTGGTCACAGCACCCCTTTCCCGAATTCATTCCACCAGCGAGCCAAGGCGTTGCGATTCTCGTAAATCTTCTCAAACGCGTCGGCGATGTCGTCCATGTCGGCATGGCTGCCGAGGAGGAGGTTCTGGCCGAGCCAGGCGCATTGTTCGCCGCAGACGAGATCGCTGTTGGGGCAACGGACCATGCGGTAATCGAGCTTGCCGGAAGCGCCAGGGAGATAGGGGCCAAACGCCCGGTTACGGAACATTGGCTGTTGCGGCAAGGAGAAACCGTAACCTGGGGAGCACGGGACCCCCTCGGACTGGAGCGCCTTGATGACCGCGGCGCGCGGCGCACCGAAGGACTGGCGGTCGATGCGCAGCATGAACAGGTGATAGCTGTGCCGGGTGCAATCCGCGTTGCGTTTCTGCGGGTAAACGCCCGGCAGCGCGGCAATCCGGCCCGCCAGGTATTGCCCGTTGCGATCCCGGGTTTTGGTCTGCGACTCCAAACGGTCGAGCTGACAGTTGAGAACGGCAGACTGGAATTCGCTCAGGCGATAGTTGCCCGAGATCACATGATGCTCATACCAGACGCCGGTCGGGACGCGCCCGCAGTTGTGGATCGAGCGGCAGGAATCCGCCAGAGCGTCGTCGTTTGTGGTGATGATACCTCCTTCACCCGATGTCAGGTTCTTGCTGGATTGGAACGAGAACGACGCAACGTCCCCAAGAGAGCCCGCAGGGCGGTTCCGCCAGAGGGCGGCGTGCGCGTGGGCGGCATCTTCGAGGACCAGCAGCTTTCGCCTCCTGGCAAGGGCCAGGATGGCGCGCATGTCGGCCGGTTGGCCGGCGAAGTGGACCGGGATGATGGCGCGCGTGCGAGTCGTGATGGCGGCCTCGACCGCCTTCGGATCCAAGTTGAACGTGTCGAGGTCGATATCGGCAAAGACGGGAACGGCGTTCGCCTCGATCACGGCGGAAGCGGTCGAGAAGAAAGTGTATGACGGGAGGATGACTTCCTCTCCGGCACGGATGCCTGCCGCGACGAGCGCGAGCCGGAGGGAAACCGTGCCGTTAACGACGGCAATGCCGTGTTGGCAGCCGTGCAGGCCGGCGAAGCGCCGCTCGAACTCCGCGGTTTCCGGTCCGTCCAGACGCCCCCACTTGCCGCTGCGGAGCGTGCGCAGCAGCCTCTTTTCTTCCGGCTTCCCGAACACCGGCCACGATGTGAAGGGCTTAGTACGAGCCGGCGTTCCACCGAGTAGCGCGAGTGTCTGTGACATAGGATGATCGTGTTTGGTCGAGAGCGAATAAAACCGAATCCGGGGCGGGGCTCAAGGTCGCAAACTTTTGCCCATGTAAATGCAGCCGTCGTTTCCCGAGCCCACTCGCAGCAAATCGCGGAAACCGAGGCGCTGGTAAAAGCCATACGCCGTCGTGTTCATCATGCTGACCCCGAGGTGCGTGCCGGGGCAACCGCGTTGACAAAGCGTGTCCATCACCTGCTCCAGCATGCGCCGCCCGAAGCCGCGCCCCTGCGCCCTGGGCAACAGGTCAATGTGCAAGTGGGCAGGGTAATCTTCATAGGGCTCGGGCGTGGTGTAATCGGGGTGATGATACCAGGAATAAACGGTCTGCGCGCGGGTCCATTGAGCGGGGTCGCCCTGGGGCTCGGGGAAACGGGCGCACAAATCCGTCCGCCACTCCGCCTCGTAACGGGCATAAAATGCCCGCGAATCAAATGCCCCCAGGGCGTAGCCGCAGATGCCCTCCGCATCCTCCAGGATTAGACTCAGTTCCAGCTCGTAAGCGAGGTACGGTCCGACAAAGATTCGGCCCAAAGCGTCGGGATCTTCGCGGTAGAATGGCTCGCCGTCCTTGCCGAAATCCCCGGTCTTCAGGCAGACATAATAAGCGCCCGGCCGATCGCCGGCGCGGGCGGGACGAATGGTGCAATCGTTCATAGTATCAACGTTTTGGCGGGTTGAGTTTAGCCATGGGTTCGTTCCGGACCATCGGCGCGGGCAGGCACGAATGTCCCGTCCGGTTGCTGCTCAAGCAAACGCTGCAACCGCGGGACCAGGCCGCCGCGGTACGTGCCTGGCTGATGAAAATCCGAGGCAAAGCCGGTGCCGGTCTGGTCCCGCCCGGACCTGAACTCGAGGTACCGGTCGAACAGGTCGAGTTCCTCGCGCAGTTCCCAGACGCGGCGGCTCAAGGCATAAAACAGCGGACGCTCGCAAAGCTCGGTCATGCGGACGCAAAAAGTGCGCAGTCGCGCAAGCTCGTCGCGCAGAGTCGCGGCCTGGTTGTCCCAGGCCACGGGATTAATCGCCAGCAAACGGCGAATACGTTGGTAAAGCGCCTCCGCTTCCGGGCCTTGTTGGTACGGCAGGTAATAGCAATCGCCGAAAAGGACCAGGTCTTCGAAAGCAACCGGCTGGCCTAAGGTTGCGAACCGGGACAGCCATTGGCGCATCGCCGAAAGGTAGGCCCGGCGAGGATCGCAGTCTCTGTGCGAGAGACAATGCACGAACCCCGCCAGCGTGCGAAGCGGGACGTAATTCAGCGGGAACTCATTATTCGGATTAACCAGCAAACCGCTTACCTCCTGCCGCAATTCCGGCGGCCGGCCACTGTACGGCCCGCAGTAAAACCTGCGACCATCATAATCGTTGGCGTGGA
>JANXQE010000668.1 GCA_025356925.1 Limisphaerales bacterium
CGGAGAACATCCTTTGGGCGGCCGGTGTTTCTGCCACGCCTCTGGCAAAAAAACTGGGCGCCGAATTGGACAAAGCCGGTCGCGTAAAAGTAAATCCCGATTTGAGTCTACCCGGCCATCCGGAGGTCTTTGCCATCGGCGACATGGCGCTCGTGCTCGACGCCAAGGGCAAACCTGTCCCTGGTGTTTCGCCTGCTGCGATGCAAATGGGCCGACACGTCGCCAAAATCGTTGAGCGCGAAATCCGTTGCGGCGCCCAGCACCAACTCCGCCCGGTGTTCAAGTATTGGGACAAGGGAACCATGGCGACGATTGGACGCTCGTCAGCGGTCGCCTGGGTTGGCCGGTTCAAATTTTCCGGCTTGCTCGCCTGGCTGGGTTGGCTGTTCATCCATCTAATCTTTCTCATCGGCTTCCGCAACCGCCTCGCCGTATTTCTGCAATGGACTTACTCCTATTTCACTTACAAGCGCAGTGCCCGGATCATTACCTACCTGCCCAAAGAACCTTCCCGCCCTGATTAGCGTTCAGCAGCGTCAATTAGCGGTTTGAGTCTTTCCACCGCACAACCAGGCTCAGGTTCCCAGCCATTCCCAGCATCCAAGAGATTTTTCACTCCCGCCCGGCCCCTTAAGCCCTCGCAAATTTAGAATTAAGAATTCAAAGTTAAAGAATAAAAATTGCGCTGTTCGGCCACTAACCGACAACTGTCACCTACCGATCCGGTCCAGCTCGTGCCACCGGTCGTAGAGACGCGCCACCTCGGCCTTGCTATTCTCCAGTTCAGCGATCATCCCCTGGGCTTCGCGTGAACGGTTCGCGTGAAATTCCGGATCGTTCAGGATCCCTTCCAATTCTTTTACGCGAGCTTCTTTCGATAAAATCAGCTCTTCCATTCCAGCGAGCTCACGCTGCTCCTTGAAGCTGAGCTTGCGCGGCCGGCCGGGTTTCGGCGTCTCGGGTCCGCTCGTCGGGGTCTGAAACTTAGCCGCCGCGGAAAAAGCAGCTTGGTTACGCACAGCCCGTTCCTTCTTCTTCTCGAGATAATACGAGTAATTGCCCGGCTGGACGATGATCCCCGGATCCTCGAATGCGACCACCTGATCGCAGATTCGGTCCAGGAAATAGCGGTCATGGCTCACGACCAGCACCGTGCCATCAAAGTTCGCCAGGGCTTCCTCGAGCATCCGCAGGCTGGGCAGATCCAGATCGTTCGTCGGTTCGTCCAGCACGAGCACGTTGCCGCCTCGACGCAACACTTTGGCCAGCATCAAACGCGCCCGCTCTCCGCCGGATAGCCGCGTGATCGGTTCGTTCACCCGTTCATCCGCAAAAAGAAACCGCCTCAGATACGACCTCGCGCTTAGCCGTTGCTCGCCAAATTGGATCGTTTCGCTCCCACCCGAAATCTCGTCCAGCACCGTTCCCGAGCCGGCAAGCTGCATGCGGGTCTGGTCGATATAATTGAACACGACTTTCTTTCCGATCTTGATGATGCCTTCGTCGGGCGCGCGTTCGCCCAGGCAAAGTCGCAACAAGGTCGTCTTGCCAACGCCATTCCGACCGACGACACCCGTGCATTGCCCAGGGTTGAGCGTGAAGCTCAGCCCGCGAAAAAGCCATCGCTGGTGTTCACCCTCGCCGACTTCCGCGCCCGCCAACTCGAGCTCGACCACCGTGTTGCCCAGGGGCGGAGGCGGGGGGATTAATAAATCCATTTCCTGCTCGTCGGGCGGCGCTTCGAGGCCCTCGACCTGGTAAAATTGTTCCAGCCGATGCCGCGGTTTGGAACGTTGCGCTCTCACGCCGGCGCGCACCCAGTCCAACTCCTCGCGCAAAAACCGCTGGCGCCGGCGCTCGGTCTGGTCAGCAATTTGCTGCCGGACCGCCTTGGATTCCAAATACGCAGTGTAGTTCCCCGGATGCGCGTAACATCGACCCGCGGACAGCTCGATAATCCGCGTCGCGATCACATCGAGAAAATACCGATCGTGGGTGACAAAGAGGACCGCACCGGGAAATTCACGGAGAAATTCCTCGAGCCACAGGATCGATTCCGCATCGAGATGATTGGTCGGCTCATCCAGCAACAACAGATCCGGTTGCGGTGCCAAGGCCCGGCACAGAGCCACCCTTCTCTTCTCCCCTCCCGACAATGGCCCGACGAGAGACGTCAGCGGCGGGGCGCTAAGGGCCGTCGCGGTCGCCTTGATCCGGGCTTGCAAGTTCCACCCGTCGGCCGCCTCGATCTTGTTTAAGAGCTCCGCCATTTGGCCGTCGCTTTTGTGGCCTGATTCATAATCCCGCAACCAGCCCATCAGATCAGCCGCACCATTTTCGATGTTCTCCCGCACTGTTTTCGTTCCGTCCATTTCGAATTCCTGGGGCAGGTACCCAATGCGCAGGCCGCGCCGCCGCGAAACTTCTCCCGCGTCTGCGCTTTGGTGCCCGGCCAGGAGTCGCAGCAGGCTTGTCTTCCCGGAACCGTTCCGGCCGACCAGGCCCACTTTTTCTCCCTCCCCAAGCGTTAAAGTCACGTTCTCCAGCAATCGTTGGTAGCCATAGGCCAAAGCCAATTCATTGGCGGACAGTAAGGTCGGTGCAGCAGCAGTCATCTGCCTTCATTGTGCGGGAGCCCGGGCCTGGTTGCAACTTTCCGACTTTCAACTTAACCAGTTTGGCTTAAGTTTAGCCCGTGACCTTGAAGGACCAGATGACCGAGTTAGCGCGCCAGGCCAAGGACGCCTCGCGCGAGCTAGCCCGACTGTCCACCGAAGCCAAGAACGCCTGCCTGCTGGCTATGGCCTCCGCTCTGGAGCAAAACGGCGCCGCCATCATGGCCGCCAACGGCCTGGATATGGCAGTGGGCGCAACGCTTGGGCTTTCCGCTGCCATGCTCGACCGACTCAAGCTCGATGACAAACGCGTCGCCGCGATGGCCACGGGCTTGCGCGAAGTCGCCGCGCTGCCGGATCCAGTCGGGAGAATGCTCGATGAGCGTATCCGGCCAAATGGGTTGAAGCTGCAGAAAATCAGCACGCCGATCGGCGTGGTGGTAATCATTTACGAGTCACGCCCCAATGTTACGGCGGATGCGGCTAGTCTTTGTTTCAAATCCGGGAACGCCACAATTCTGAGAGGCGGCAAAGAAGCGCTGAATTCCAATCAGACCATTGCCCGGCTCATGATCCAGGCTGGTCGGAAAACGCTTCCTTCCTTTCCGGAATTTGCCATTCAGGTCGTGCCCACCACGGATCGGGAGGCCATCAAGGAGCTGCTCTCCTTGACCCAGTATGTGGATTTGTGCATGCCTCGCGGCGGGGAGAGCCTGATCCGTGCGGTAGCCGAATCCTCCAAGGTGCCGGTCATCAAACACTACAAGGGCGTGTGCCACGTTTATGTCGATGGAAAAGCGGACCTGAAAATGGCGGAGGAAATCGCCCTGAACGCCAAGGTTCAACGCCCCGCCGTTTGTAATGCGATGGAGACACTGTTGGTGGACGCCGAGATCGCTCAGGTTTTCCTAACGAAAATTGCGCCCCGCCTGGCGGAGCAACAGGTCCGGTTGCGGGTGGATGAAAAGACCGAAGCGATCCTCAACGCGCGTGGATCAGGTCCAAAGCCCGAAGCCCAGCGCGCGACCGACCAGGATTTTTTCACCGAATATAATGATTATATTCTGAACGTGCGCGTTGTGGACGGGGTTGAACAGGCCATCGACCATATTAATCATTACGGTTCCTCACACTCCGACAGC
>JANXQE010000694.1 GCA_025356925.1 Limisphaerales bacterium
CCACTTTTGTGCGTGCTTCCTTGATTTGAGCTTCCAGGTGTCAGCCGGGTCGAAATCGGCCAGGCTAAAACCTTTGCCATTCTCAATTCGATACCGCTTCGGCAGATCGCTCTTATTCATAGGAGGTCCTTACGAGATTGAAGCGCTGTTTGGAGCGCCTCTTTCACTGCATCCAAACGGGCTGGCAATTCGATTGGCTGGTTGGCGTATTGGCAGGGAAATTCGAGCTCCTTTTGATGGTACTTCACCTTCATTTCGACGAACTTCAACCCGTGCGCGGTGGAGATCACGACGACCCGCTCAGCCTTGTCTATTTTTCCGGCCTTGAGCAACTTGAGCAGAACTGCGAGCGCGACCCCGGTGTGCGGACAGTTGAACATGCCGGTCCGATCTCCCATGGCGGCGGCGTCGGCCAACTCTTCCTCAGAAGCCTGCTCGACGATTCCCTTGAACTGCTTCAGCGTGCGGACCGCTTTTTCGAAGCTGACGGGATTGCCGATTTGGATGGCGCTGGCGAGGGTCTTTTGGGCCTGAATCGGCTCGAACACTTCGAAGTTACGCTGGTACGACCGGTAGAGAGGATTGGCCCTTTCGGCTTGGGCGACGACGATGCGGGGCAGCTTCGCGATTAACCCGAGGTCTTTGAGCATGAGCAACCCTTTACCCAGGGCCGAGACATTGCCTAAGTTCCCTCCGGGAATGATAATCACATCGGGAGCCTCCCAGTCGAACTGCTGGACAATCTCGATCCCAACAGTCTTTTGGCCTTCAACGCGCAGCGAGTTCATCGAGTTACCCAGGTACAGCGTCGGGTCTTTGGTAATCTCCTGAACCAGCTTCATGCATCCATCGAAATCGGTGTCGAGGTACAATACCAGGGCGCCATTGGCGATCGGCTGGACCAGTTGGGCGATGGAGATTTTGCCTCGCGGCAGGAGCACGACCGACTGAATGCCCGCGGCCGCGCAGTAGGTTGCCAGGGCCGCGGAAGTGTCTCCGGTGGAGGCGCAAGCGACCGCCTTGATGGGGACCCCTTCGGAGATCATCTGCTTGACCTGCGACACGAGCACAGTCATGCCCAGGTCCTTGAAAGAACCGCTGTGGGTGTTGCCGCAGAGCTTGATCCACAGATCGTTCAGTCCGATGAGTTTGCCGAAACGCTCCGCCCAAAACAGGTTCGTCCCTCCTTCGTAAAGCGAGACCACGTTGGCATTATCGATTTGGGGCAGGATCCATTCCTTCTTACCCCACACCCCCGAGGCATAGGGCCATTCGTTGCCTTTGTACCTGTCCTCGAACCGCTTCATCCACGCCGCCGCACTGCGCCGCGAGAGCGCTTCGAGATCATGCTGCACCTCGAGCAGAGAGTGGCACTGGGTACAATGATAGACTATCGAGTTGAGCGAGTAGGTGGCACCGCACTGCGGGTTGATGCATTGAAACCAGGCGCGGTAAGGCATGTCTAAGGTATGACGTTGATGGTTAATGACTTCAACTCCTCGTCGCTGGTTGGTTCTGGCTAATCACAAAGATTGCCATGTCGGCGTCGAGATTTGCCTCCTCGAAGATCTCGGCGTGCTTCTCGGTGTCCAGGGCGATCCGGCGATCAACGCGCAGGCT
The DNA here is from genome assembly GCA_025356925.1 of Limisphaerales bacterium. Taxonomy (GTDB): domain Bacteria; phylum Verrucomicrobiota; class Verrucomicrobiia; order Limisphaerales; family UBA8199; genus JANXQE01. Next base: position 1,621 of record JANXQE010000694.1, read on the forward strand.
TTTCGAGAGGCAGAAATCCTCAAAATCAGCAATGGTAAAGAAGCGGATGTTGGGAGTGTTGTACCACTCATACCGAAGAACGCCGCCGGATTTCGGCGCCCGGCCATCGTCGGCCAGCATACGTCGCAGCGGACGGTAGCCGAAATTGGGAATGCTGACAATGCAGCGACGGCCGACCCGGAGCATTTCCAGGAGCACGCCTTCGACGTCGAAAACGGCCTGCAACGTTTGCGAGAGGATGACGTAATCGAATTCTTGTGTGCCAAAGGCGCCGAGGCCCTTGTTGAGGTCCTCCTGGATCACGTCCAATCCACGGCTCACGCAATTAAGAATCTTGCGTTCGTCCAACTCGACGCCGACCAGGCGCCGGTGATTGCCCTGCCGAAGCCGCGCGAGCAATGTCCCTGAGCCACAGCCGAGATCCAGCACGCTGGCTTCGGGAGGAATGAGTTCTACGATCCGGTCGTAATCCAGCCGGTGCTGGTGAAAGATGCTGGTCGGGCCAGGGTGTTCCTCCGCAAAGCCGGCAGATGCGGGTTGCACGATCCCGGGGGCTGCGGGGACCGGCTGGAGGCTGTTAGCGGAAGGGGGCGCTTCGAAGGGCGTGGTAGAATGCGACGCCGCCGCCTCGCCGGCGTGCGCTCCCGCAGCAGGCACCTGACCAGCCGGCAGGTTCACGAGGAATGCGCGAATCATTTCGCCATAAATGTCCAGCTCATCGGGCAGCAAGAAGGCGTCGTGACCGCCAGCGCTCTGGACATTGCAGTAAGTGACCGGGGCGTTGTTTGCCACCAGGGCGTTCACGAGGTCACGCGATTGGTCCGGCGGGAAGAGCCAATCGCTGGTAAAGCTGATCACCAGCCACCGAGCGCGGGCAGGACGGAAAGCCGCACTCAAGACCTCGGGCGTACCGCCCAAATCAAACAGGTCCATCGCCAGGGACAAGGTGACATAACTGTTGGCGTCGAAGCGCTCCACGAACTTGGCCCCTTGATAGCCCAGGTAAGTACCCACGGAGAATTTCTTCTCGAATTCGATGGCGACATCTCGCGGATGGAGCCGGTCGGCTTCGAACTTTTCTTGCATCGATTCCGGCGACAAATAGGTGATGTGTCCGATCATACGGGCCAAGGCCAGCCCGACATCCGGGCCGTGCGGCTGGTCATAATACTGGCCGCCATGGAAATGCGGATCGTGAAGGATGGCGTTGCGGCCGACGACATCAAACGCGATTGCCTGGCTGGTGAGCCTGGGTGAGGTCGCCAGCGCGATTACCCCTCGCACACTCCCTGGATGGCGCGTCGCCCAGGTCAGCGCCTGGTGGCCGCCCAGCGAACCCCCGGCCACCGCGAGCAATTGCGAAATGCCTAGCTGCGACAGAAGCCGGCGCTGAACCGCAACCATGTCGCCAATCGTAACCGTAGGAAAATCACGACCATACGGCTTGCCGGTCTCTGGATTCTCACTGCAAGGTCCCGTGGTCCCGCGGCAGCCGCCCAATAGATTGGGGCAGATGACAAAAAATCGATCGGTATTGATCGCTTTCCCCGGGCCCACAACCACGTCCCACCAACCGGGGTCATCCGCCGCATCGTGCTTCGCGACGTGGGAGTCCCCGCTAATGGCATGGCAAACCAGGATCACATTATCCCGCGCGGCGCTGAGTCGCCCGTAGGTTTCGTAAGCAACCGTGACACGCGGGAGCGTTCCGCCCTTTTCCAATGCCAGCGGCTCCGCCAGTTGCAGGGACTGAACGTAGCGCAGCGGCTTGGCGCTGCGCACCGCGTCACTACTCTCGAAAATAGTCGAGCTCACCACAGACTGGTTCTTCTACGCGCTCGAGTGGCACAAGGCGAGCATAATTAGCGGCTTGATCTTTGCGAGCCGGGACCGGGTCGAAGGCCCGAAAACCGAAAGCCCAAGCCCGCCTGAAGGTCGAAACCAAAGCCGGTTCGCATGGCTTCAGAGCCCAACCTTTTTGAACCGGGTCTTCACTTCCTTGAAATGGAAATCCAACGAACAGAGGGCCCTTAACTCGCCATTCTTGAAGTGCTGGGCGACCTCGGAGTCGCGTTCGAGCTGCTCGACAAAATCAGCATCATCGCGGCCGGCATGCTTCACCTCCCAGGTCGTCATCGCGTTGCGCTGAACAAGATCGTAGGCCTGCTCGCGGGATAGCCCTTTCTTGATCAGCGCCAGCAGGACAGTTTGTGAATTCCACATGCCCAGCGAGAGCTTGAGGTTGCGCTTCATGTTCTCGGGATAGACCACCAAACCCTCGACCAACTCGGTCAAGGTGACCAGCATGTAGTCCAGCAAAGTGCAGGAATCCGGAAAGATGATGCGTTCGACGGAGCTATGGCTGATGTCACGCTCATGCCACAAAGCCACGTTTTCCAACGCGGCGATCGCGTTGCCCCGCAAAACCCGGGCGAGCCCGCTCAGGCGTTCGCCCGTGATCGGATTGCGCTTGTGCGGCATGGCGCTCGAACCTTTCTGGCCTTTTGCGAAGAATTCTTCGACCTCCAGCACTTCAGTGCGTTGCAGATGCCGGAATTCGGTCGCCCAGCGCTCAATGCTCGCCGCAACCAGCGCCAGGGTGCTGATGAATTCCGCGTGGAGGTCGCGGGGAACAACCTGGGTGGCAATGGGCGCCGGGCGCAAGCCCAGGTGTCGGCAGACCGCCGTCTCAATTTTTGGCGCCAGATGAGCGCTCGTGCCCACCGCACCGGACAGCTTGCCTACCGCTACGGTTTCCCTGGCTGCTTCCAACCGCTGTTGTGCCCGTCCGAATTCATCATACATCAGCGCCAGCTTGAGCCCAAAAGTCGTGGGTTCGGCATGGATGCCGTGGCTCCGCCCGATCATCGGGGTAAACTGGTGTTTTCTCGCCTTGGCGGCGATTACCTTGCGCAACACTTTCACATCCTCGATCAAGATCTCCGCCGATTGGACCATCTGAACAGCAAACGCGGTGTCAATGATGTCGCTGCTCGTGAGGCCAAAGTGGAGCCAGCGACTGGCCGGTTCGCCGATATTCTCAGCGACGTTGGTGGTGAATGCGATTACGTCGTGGTTCAGCGTACGTTCCAATTCCTTGCATCGTTCCAGGCTGAACGCAGCCCGGGCTTTCATTTGGGCAAAGTCCTTCTTAGGTACCAGGCCCGTCGCACAAAGTGCTTCGCTCACGAGCAATTCGATCTGAAGCCAGATCTCGAGCTTGCGTTGCTCCGTCCAGATCGACCGCATTTCGGGCCGAGAATACCGTTGAATCATGAGCGCACTTTAAGGGTGCGCAGTGACTGTGTCGAGCCGGTTGCATGGGCGAATCCTCGCAAGAGCCTCTCTCGGGAAAATCGCCTCAGAAAATCGAAAACTGAGCACCTCGGATGCGCTTAGCGCTTGCCGATGCGTTCGCGAGCTGCCTCGAGGACGCGCCGCTCCTGCTCAGTCAGGCTCTGAATTCCATGTGCCGAAATCTTGTCCAGAATCGGATCCACCTTCCGGCTCAAAAACTCATCCGCCGGCAGCTCGCTTTCGGCCACCGTTTTGCCGCGGCCCCAGCGGGCGAAGTTGGTCGAACTGACTTTGACCAGACGGCGAGGGGTATTTCTTTGGCGGCGACGGAGATTCGGCCAGTGAATATTCCAGTGCATGGCATAACGGATAAAGAAAATGCCGACCAGCAGGCCGCCAAGGTGCGCCGCATTGGCCACGGCGCCAGTGCTGGCAGGAAACATTAATCCAAACAATGTGTACAGTCCCGAGAACAGAAGCAGGAACTTGGCCCGCAGGCTCACCGGGATAATGAAAAACACCAGCAAAGTCAGCGACCGCTCCGGAAAGAGCATGGCAAAGGCCGCCACCAATCCCAGCGCACCCGCCGAGGCGCCAACGGTTGGACCGGAAAATGACAACGCCCAACTGGAACCAGGAAAGATCTCAGCCAGACCGCCAGCAAAGGCTTGGAACAGGCCACCGATGATGCCGCTGGCAAAATACAGGACCAGAAAGCGTTTGTTGCCCAAGGTGATCTCAACTTCACGGCCAAAAGCGTAGATGGCCCAACAGTTGAAGATCAGGTGCAAGAGCCCCGCGTGCATGAACTGAAAGGTGACCAACTGCCAGAGATAACCGTGCCTGAGGCCGGCCCAACTCAACGCCAGGTAGTCACCAGAAGAAAAATGGGGGGGATAGCCGGAGCGCGCGCATTCGAAGACAAACGCCACAACATTGGCGACCAGTACCAGGACCGTCGCCGATCGGCGGGAATCAAACGGCGACTCACGCATATAATATCGGTCTTCGATCATAAAACTCTGTCCTCCAACCTAGACGCGGAGTGCTGAATTTTCAATTGAGCATTTGAGACAAGTGCAGAATTCGCGGTCCGAACGCCTGAAGCCGAGTCGACCTCGGCGCTCTGGTCAAAGCCTTTTCAGGCCGGATTCCCTCCCTTCCGGGCAAAAAAAACGCCGCGCTTTTGAAAAGCGAGGCGTGTCCAATTAACACCAGCGTCA
>JANXQE010000711.1 GCA_025356925.1 Limisphaerales bacterium
TGGGAAGGGGGCCTCACCTCATTTGGCTCGGCAAGGCCGTGTAACTAACACCAGGACCTGAACTCAAACAATTACTAACAAGTTCTATGTGCGCAATTATCGGAGTTCTCAATCGCGGAGGCGGCCGGGTTTCGAACGAGCTCATCGAGATGATGACTCGCACACTCGCCCACCGCGGCCCCGATGGCGAAGGCATCGCCTTGCGAGGGCCAGTGGCGTTCGGCCACAGGCGGCTTTCCATCATCGACCCCAAAGGTGGCAAACAGCCAATGATGAACGAGGACGGCCAGATCTGGGTCACGTTCAACGGTGAGATTTACAACTACCGCCAATTAGCAGAAGAACTCAAGGGACACGGCCACATTTTCCGGACCCAGTCGGACACGGAGGTCATCGTGCATGCCTGGGAACAGTGGGGCGATGCCTGCGTACAGCGATTCCGCGGGATGTTCGCATTTGCCGTCATGGACTGGCGTGCCGGAAAACTTTTCCTCGCGCGCGACCATTTTGGCATCAAACCGCTCTATTTCATCCAGACCGAGGAAGTCTTTGCCTTCGCTTCGGAGCTTCGAGCTCTGCGGTTGGTGCCCGGTTTTAACGCGGATCTGGATATGACCGCGGTGGACCAGTACCTCTGGTTGCAATATATCCCCGCCCCACGCTCCATTTTTCAGCAAATCCAAAAATTGCCACCCGCGCACTGTCTCGAACTGGATTTGGGTGGCGGGATAAGCGGGCCGCGAGAATATTGGCGCCTTGCTTTTCAACCCGACGAGCAGCGCACAGAGTCGGATTGGGTCGAGGCGGTGGACGCAGCGATTACTGATTCAGTCAAAGCGCATCTCGTCTCAGACGTGCCGTTTGGCGCATTTCTTTCCGGCGGAGTGGATTCCAGTCTGGTGACTGCCAATATGAGCCGGTTGTTAAGCCGCCCGGTCCAAACCTTCAGCATCGGATTCGAGGAAAGGGAGTTCGACGAAACCCACCATGCCGCCTTTGCTGCTCGCCACTGTGGCGTCGAACCTCACGTGGAATTCGTCAAAGCTGACGCGTTAGGTATATTGCCCGAGTTGGTTCGGCACTACGGCGAACCGTTCGGCGATAGCTCCGCGGTTCCGACATTTTACCTCAGCCGCTTGGCCCGTCGTTATGTGCCAATGGTGCTTTCCGGCGATGGTGCAGACGAAATGTTCGCGGGCTACTGGTCGCACGGGGATTGGATGACCGCATGGGCTGACCGGGCGGGTGCTGCGCTGGTGCTGCCTTCAACCCGGCGGGTTAATCCCGCATTATAGCTTTGATTGGAGATATGCGACAAGGGAGGGCCTTTGATCGTGAGTCCGGGAGGATTGCGACAGAGTCGGCCCGACTGTG
>JANXQE010000721.1 GCA_025356925.1 Limisphaerales bacterium
TTTTGTCACTTTAGATAGTATGGTTCCGTTGCTATGAAATTATCCGTGCGCGGGGAATATGCGTTGCGGGCACTGTTGGTTCTTGGGCTGAATTATGGAGAATCGGTAGTGCGAATTCAGGCAATTTCGGAGCACCAAAACATTCCGAAACGATTTCTGGAGCAAATCCTCAACGATCTCAAGTCTGCTGGTTTCGTGCAGAGCCGCCGTGGGGCTGCGGGAGGATATCGGCTGGCGAAACGCCCGGAAGAAATTACGCTCGCGGCGGTCGTGCGACACATCGAGGGGGCGCTAGCGCCGGTGAGCTGCGTGAGCGAGCGGTTTTACGAGAAATGTTCCTGTCCGGATGAGTCGCGATGCGCGATCCGAAGCGCGATGAAGGAAATCCGGGAAGCAGTGGTGAGAGTAGCCGAACGGGTGACGATCGCGGAGTTGTGCGCGCGCTGGCACAAGCTCCAACACGAACCGCTCTCGGCTCTGGATTTTGTGATTTAGCGAGGGTTTCACAATTCGGACTTTCCCTCGGCGTTCGGCCTTCGGTGTTCGGAGTTAAGGTTTTCGCGGCGTTGGTCTGCCAAGCTTCGTCCGTTTTCTTTGCAGCTCGGTTCTGAGCTGTGCGAGCGGCAGCGTGTTGATGACGTCTTCTCGGGTGAGCCCGGCTTTGCGGGCAATGCCGGCGCCGAGCCGGAGAAAGCCGGCGTGCTCGAACCGATGGGCGTCGCAGTTGATGACACACCTTACGCCTTGGTTCCGGGCGTAAGGCCACAGGCGCCAATCCATATCGAACCGGTAGGGGCTGGAGTTAAGCTCGATCCACGTGCCGGTTTCGGCGCAAGCGTCGATGACCGCGCGCTGATCGACTTTGTAGGGCTCGCGTTCGAGCAATAGCCGACCCGTAAGGTGTCCGAGCAAGTGGACGAAAGGATTGCGGGCAGCGCCGACCAGGCGGCTGGTGACCTCGGATTCCGTCTGGTTGAAGCTTTGATGCAAGCTGGCGACCACCACGTCGAGCTCGGCGAGCAGGTCGTCCGGAAAGTCCAGCCGGCCATCTCGTAAGATGTCCACCTCGGCGCCGGTGAGCAGGCGGAATTCGGTGCCTTCGCCAGCCAGGCGGTGATTGATCTCCTGGATCTCCTTTAACTGCTGGCGCAAGCGGTGGGCATCGAGTCCGTTGGCTTGAAAGGAGGCTTTGGAATGATCGGTTATCGCCCAGTACGACAGGGCGAGCTCGCGCATCGCGCGGGCGAGGTCGTCCGGGCGCTGATGCCCATCGCTCCAGGTCGAATGGTTGTGCAAGGAGCCCTTCAGGTCGGTCCACTCGATCAGTCGCGCGATCGGCGCCTTCTCCGCCAGGGCGACCTCGCCGATATCCTCCCTCATTTCTGGCGGAATAAAATGGAGGCCGAGTTTTTCGAAAATGTCATGCTCGGTCTGGCATGCCACCAGCAGGTTCGGATCGCGGGTCTCGGTTTTGGAACGAAACAGCCCGTATTCGTTGAGGCGCAAGCCGCGCTCGATGGCGCGCTGGCGCATGACGATGTTGTGTTCCTTGCTGCCGGTGAAATACAGGAGAGCGAAGGGGAATTCAGCATCGCTGACCACACGCAGGTCGGATTGAATCCCGCCGCTTAAAAGCACGCTGGCCTTGGTCTCGCCCTTGGCAATGACGTTCAGGATGCCGGGCTGGGACGCGAAATAGTCGAGCACTGCCGCCGGCCGTTTCGAGGAAGCCAGCAAATCGAGGTCACCGATAATCTCGCGATGGCGCCGCAGGCTGCCGGCCGCGCTGCAACGGATGACGTCGGGATGACACCGCAACGTCTCGAGCAACGATTCGGCGAGCGGCAAGCCGTCGCTGAGAAGGTGTTTGGAAGCGTAAGTGCGGCGGCGAGCAATGCCCTCGCAGATATTCATCGCCGTTTTTTCGCCGAAGCCTTTGAGTTTGGCCACACGCCCGTCTTGAGAGGCTTTTTCCAGTTGCTCAACCGTCTCGATGCCCAGTTCGTCATGCACGATTTTGACTTTTTTGGGGCCCATGCCCGGGATGTCGAGCATCGCGACCAATCCGGGAGGGGTCGAGGCCTTGAGCTCGTCGAAATAGGCGAGCTTGCCGGTCGTGACCAACTCTGTGATTTTCTGCTGCAGCGCCTCGCCGATGCCTTTGATGTCGCCCAGGCGATTCTCCGAGATAATCTTGTCGAGCGGCTCACTGAGATTCTCGAGCGTGCGCGCGGCGTTGACATAGGCGCGTGATTTGAAAGGGTTCTCGCCCTTCAATTCGAGCAGGACGGCGATATCAGCCAAAATTTCCGCAACCTGATCCTTGTCCATGACCCAGAAGCTATCGCGTTCAGAACAAAAATAAACCAGATTCGAACAGGTTCCGGGTCAAATCTTTTCTTGCAAATGCCGTCGGGGGGAGCGATTGGTTTAGGCGTTCCTATGAGCTCATCAGTCGTCGCGCCAACCACCGGAAGGCCAAGTTCCACGAGGCCGTGATTAAACCGTCTCTGCCCAACACCCGTTCTGCGGCTGGCGACCCGAGCAGACTTCCCATCTCAGTTAGCCATTAGATAGCGACCTATGAAACTGACTTTACCGCACAACAAACCTGGCGTGGCAGGAGCATTGATGCTTCTTTTCGGCGCTAGCGAACCCGCTTGGGCCGATTACCCAGCAACCGTTCTCAGCCAGGGGCCGGTCGGCTACTGGCGGCTTAACGAAACCACCCAACCACCGGTCACTCCGATTTACGCTACCAACAGCGGCTCGCTCGGGGCCGCCGGCGATGGAGTGTACATTGCCGCTCAGCGAGGCATTACCCCGGGCGCCATCGTCAGCGAATCCGGGAATGGCGCGGTGGCATTCGGTGGGGTAGTAAGCAGCAACCGGGTGCGCATTCCTTTTCAGCCGCAATGGAATCCAAGCGGGCCGTTAACCGTCGAGTTTTGGGCGAAACCCAACCAGACCAGCACAGCGGAATGCCCGGCGGCATCGGTCGAGTTCGTCACGACCACATCATTGACCAACAGACATGGCTGGCTGTTTTACCAAGGCAACTTGACGTTGACGAACGGAAACGGCTGGGTATTTCGGCACTACAATAACGACAACCCAACCAATAGCCTGACCTTGACCAACCTGACCGCCGCCGGTGTCAATCTCAACCTGGATATCAACCAATGGTATCACGTCGCGGGCACCTATGACGGGACGAATCTGAACATTTACGTCAACGGATTTCTCGGCGCCACCACGCCGTTCGATGGCTCACTCCGGCCAAATACGAATTCCAATATTCCGCTGAGCTTCGGGGCCCGGGCGGATGGCGCGTTAGGATACTTCACCTATGGCGGAAAGATTGATGAAGCGGCGGTGTATGATGTGGCCTTGAGCCCAGCCCGCATCCAGGCTCATTTCCAGGCGGGTACTAATCCAGCGCCGCCGCTAGCCTACAGCCAGGTTATTCTGGCGGACGCTCCGGCAGGCTATTGGCGGTTCAACGAACCTCCTGACCCGCCCGCGGCCAATCTGGGGACCCTCGGAGCCGCGGCCACTGCCGACTACGTGTATAACGCCGCCGCCGGCACGGCTGGTCCGACGCCCCCGCCGTATCCCGGATTCGAGGCGGGCAACAAGGCAGTGTCGTTCGATGGGGTCGGCGGTGGTTACGTCAGCGTGCCCGCGCTCAATCTCAATACCAATACTGTCACGATCACCGGGTGGATTAATGCCGCCGGTGGGCAGAACCCCGAAACAGGCATCATCCTCAATCGGGCGGGCTCGACCATCGCCGGCATTACGGTCGATGTCGGCGGAGGCTTGGCCCTAAGCTACAATTGGAACGATGATCCAGCGACGTTCAACTGGGCGAGCGGCGTTTCGATGGCGGATTCCGACTGGACCTATGTTGCGCTGGTAATTCAGCCAACCCAGGCCGCACTGTATGCTGCTTTTGGAACGAATTCGGGGACCTGGACGACCGGAACGAATTTCGTGACTCATGCGCCGCAGGCCTTTGAAGGGCCGACTTTGTTTGGTGCGGATTATGGGCCCACCACCAACCTTTTCTTCAAAGGCGCGATCGATGAGGTGGCGATCTTTAATCGAGCGCTGAGCGAAGGCGAGCTTTACACCGCCTATAGCTCTGCGGTCGGCGGTGTTGGGCCGCAGCTCTTTACGGACGTGGCGGCTCCGGCCTTCGCGCCATCCGTGGGCGACCCTTTGAGCCTGCTGGTCGATGTCGGGGGAACGCCAGCCTTGAGCTATCAATGGCGCAAGAACGGGTCCGCGATTTCCGGGGCATCTTCCAACGTGCTCACGATCGCGAGCCTCAAAGTGACGGATGCAGGCAATTACGATGTCGTCGTGACCAACGCCTACGGAAAGGTCACCAGCAGTGCCGCTGCCATCACCGTCCTGACCCCGACC
>JANXQE010000729.1 GCA_025356925.1 Limisphaerales bacterium
CGGGAAGGCCGGGAGAGCGGCCCATACTGAATTGGCGGCGCCGGGTGTGGCGAGAGCGCTGTAAACCGCCGGAGGAGGTGCGACGCCGATCGAGTCACTGGTGACGCCTGATCCGGAAAGCCGGACCGTGAGCGGGCCTCCGTTGGCGGACGGCAAGTACCAGAAGCTAAGGGAATATGGCTGGCCAACGGTTAACCCCGGCGAGATAGTCTGGAAGATGCCGTTGCCACTGCCCGTGCCGCTCGCGGTGGCCACCACGTGGAGGCTTGAATTCCCGGAGTGATTCACGGCGGTGCTCAAAGCGGATGACGCGAAGTTCGCAGTGGTCGTCCATGGGCCGGAAAAAGTCGATTCAAAATCGCCGTCAGCTACCAGGTTGGTGCCCGTATCCGGGGCGGTGCCCGCTACCAGTCGGAGGTCGTCGACATACACGTCTCCGGCGGTTTGCAGGTAAATGTAGAGGGTCGAACTGCTCGCGGTGCCATTGGTCCAGAAATAAACCCATTGCGGTGGGGGTTGGGTCGATTCGCCGAGAGCCCAATTGGCAACCCGTGAGGTATCCTGGGAAGGGTCCATCAGTTGGAGGGAGGTTCCCGGCGCGTTGCCGTTGGTCGGCCAGGGCGTGTTGTTTTCATATTTAACGCCAGTGACGAGCAGGTCGCTGGCGGTGTTGGTCCCGGGCCGGATGAGTTTTAGGGTCTCACCATTGGTCTGGAGCGTGCCGCTGAAGGCGCCGAACACGGGGATGTTGGGACCGTAAGTCGCGGCAAAAGCCGGGCCGTCGGCGGCCAAAACCAAGTAATTGTTAGGGCCGATGGTCGAACCCGCCGGGAAAGTATAGGAAAGGCCTTTGAACTGATAGCCTGAGAGGTCGAAGGTAATCGTGCCCGAATTGTTGTAAAGCTCGACGTACTCAGCGCCAGGGACGGCGGGGTGGTACATGATTTCGTTCAGCACGATCTGTCCAAGTGGTGACGGCAAGGTGCCGCCATAAACGACCGAAACAAAATTGCTCGCGCCAGCGATCGGCTGGTTGTGCGTGTCCACACCCACGATGCCCAAGGGGTTGGTGCCGGGCCGGAGGGGAACAGCGACGCTAAAGCCCGTCACGCTAGTCCAGCTCAGAGGGTATTCGGCGCCGTTGACCCAAACGGTGCGGACGTTGACAGGGGCCGACCCAGTGACATAGGCAACATCATTGCTGATGGTTACTGTTGAGTTGACCGTGAAGCTGGATGCGTTCTCGAC
>JANXQE010000774.1 GCA_025356925.1 Limisphaerales bacterium
ATCTTGTTCTGCGCCTTGCGAAAGATCAGACCCAGCATGCCGGGCCGTTTGCCCAGTTCTTCAAGACCGGAGACTGGGTGGTATATCTAGCTCAAACCGTTGGAGTCTTGCTCCCCCTTTATGCCCTGGTGCTGGCCGTCATTTACGCGGCCCAGAGCAAACACGGCGAGACCTGGCGCGGCTGGATGGAATTCCTGTTCCGAGCGGTCCCGGTTTTGGGCAAAGCCCGGCACGAGCTGGCCCTGGCACGGCTGGCTTCAGCACTGGAGGCTTTGCTCAGCGCAGGCGTCACGATCGTTGAGGCCTGGGAACTCGCGGCCGGCGCGAGCGGATCGCCGGCATTGCGGCGTACCGTTCTGGGCTGGCATCCGCTTTTGGACGCGGGCCAAACGCCGGCTGAGGTCGTGAGAAATTCGCCGAGATTCCCATCGCTTTTCGCAAATCAGTACGCCACCGGGGAAGTGAGCGGAAAACTCGACGAAACACTGGCTGGCCTCCATCGGTACTACCAGGAGGAAGGCTCACGCAAGCTGCACGCCTTGGCGCGGTGGACGCCGCGCGCGATTTATCTGGGTGTGATGCTGATGATCGCTTACCGCGTGGTGCATTTTTGGGCGGATTATTTTAACCAGATCAGCGCCGCTGGCGGTTTTTAGCGGATTCTTGCCGTTTTAGCCGCTTCTCTTATCTTTGGCGGATGAATTTAAGCGAACTGCTTGCGGACGAAGAGTTGCGACGGCATGAATTCCCGGTGACTCGGGACAAGATCTTCCTCGCCCACGGAGGAGATTGCCCCCTGCCGAGAAGAGTCGCCGAAGCCATTGCCGCGTACGCTCACGATTCTTCGACCGGCGATCAGGAGAAGTTCGTCTATCCACAGATCCTGAGCGATGGACGCCAGGCGGCGGCGCAACTCTTGAGCTGCAAATCGGAGGAAATCGCGTTTGTGGGGCCCACGTCCCTCGCCTTGAGCTTCATCGCCAGCGGCGTCAAGCTCCGCCGCGGCGACAATGTGCTGATCTATTTCGACGATTATCCCTCGAACGTTTACCCTTGGATGGCACTGGCGGAGCAGGGGGTGGAAGTGCGCCTCATGAACACTCGCGGTTTGGGGTTGATCCGGCCCCGGGATGTCACGGGTCAGGTGGATGAAAACACCCGGCTGGTCGCACTGGCCTCCTGCCATTTCATCAGCGGGTATCGTCTCGATGTGGCTGCCATCGGCAGCTTCCTGCGTGAGCGGGGGATTCTGTTTTGCCTGGATGCCATCCAGACGGTGGGGGCCTTTCCCACGGAGGCCGGACAGGTGGACTTCCTGGCGGCGGACGCGCACAAGTGGCTCTTGGGTCCCTGCGGGGCCGGCCTGATGTACGTGCGGGACGCGGTGCAGGAGAAGTTGACCCCTCCGATTTACGGGTGGCATAATGTGCGCTGCCCGGAGTTTGTGGCGCAGGAACAGATCGTCCTGCGGAGCGGCGCCTCGCGCTACGAAGCCGGAACCCATAACCTGCTGGGCTTGGTCGGCCTGGTGACCGCGATGCAGTTGATCCTGGAAATCGGGGTGGAGAATATCGCCCGCGAGTTGCTTCGAAAACGGTCCTGGCTCGTGCCGGCGCTCCAGGCTAAAGGCGCCGAGGTCCTGCACCCGGCTGCACCCGCGGAAAACAGCAGCGGCATCACGTCCTTCCAAATCCCCGGAAAAGATCTGCCCGCCTTGCACCAGAAGTTGTTGGACGCCAACATCATCACCTCCCTCCGCACCGATCGCAAAGGGCAAAAGTACATTCGCCTCTCACCCCACTTTTACAATACCGACGACGAACTTCGGCGGGTCATCGAGTTCCTCTGAGCCTCCGCGAACTGATTGAGGCAGCCTCCTGCCGCTGACCTTTGCGTTACCCCAGGAAGCGTTTGGCGTGGCGGGTTTTTCTCAAAGAAAAATGCTCGCCGTATGGGGAAGGCGCTGTCCGAGTCAGTTCAATAATCCATTGTGAGGCCCAAGGAGCCACGGCTAACCATTTCCAAATGCGCCTGATTGTCGTAATTCCATCGGCGGGCAGCCACTGGGTTCTGCAACAGATCAAAGATGCTGCCCGGCTTGTTATTCTCGACATGCCCGTCGCAAAAGATGAGGTTAAACCGTCCTGAATGCCGGCGCTGGTATAATCCGCGCCGGCGGTTGTCGGCTTGCGTCGCGGAAGGGTCTTGTGCCCGGAGAGCGCGATCATTTAGTCCGACTGAGAGCATTTCCGAGCCGAGGTTGGAGGACTCTGGCAAGCCTTCGAAGGCGGACAGATAGATCGCCGCGTCTCCGAATGAAATCATATCAACGGGCTTGAGCACTTTGGATTCACGCATGCCAGCGAGGCCCATGCCAGCTCCGGCAAAACCGCCGAAAGGATCCGACGCAATTCCAACCTCGTTGTAGCCATAGGCACCGTAGAGGCTATCGACCGACGGCACATGACCGTAAACACCGGGTATCCGGTTGTAGCCTGGACAGGCAAAGATGCCGGTTTGCGGAGTAACCTGGCCTGCGACGGCGTAACCAGGCCAGGCACTTTTCACGTAAGGCAGGAGTTTGTCGGGCCAGAGGCCAAACTGATCGAACTCCCTCATGTAGGCGCCATAATCGCCCAGATAAAGGTCCGTACCGAGATGCATCTGACGCAGGTTACCCTGGCAGAGAGTTGTCAGAGCCTTGTCCTTGGCTTGCGCCAACGCTGTCAACAAGAGCGCTGCCAGGATGGCGATGATGGCGATGACAACCAGCAGTTCGATCAAGGTGAAGGCAGCCTGGACCTGAGACGCTCCCTTTTCCTGGAGTCGCTCACAACGCGACTCAGCTTCGCAGCGGACGCTCTTCCTTCTCACGGCTTGGCAAAAGCATTAACGCAGTCGGCGCGATTGGTCGATGACGTTCTTGCCCGGTGGCGTCCGGTGAGGAGGGCAGCGAATTGCTGTACGCTGCGGTCTTTATGATGTTGACGCCGCGTTAGCGTAGAGCAACCGGTGTGGCGTTGTAGGCCGCCCGGTTAATAGCCTGCTACCACTGCCGGAGCCGGTAGTACGATTGGGCATGGGTGGAGAGTGCCCCGAAGTCCTCGAAAAAAAGGTCTGGCAGGATGGGACTCAGCGGCTGAAAAGGGCCGATCGCGGTGTCGGCGCGTTCGACCTGGAAGACGCGGCCTTGTCCCTGCCAGGTTAAGCCTGCGCTGTCCGAGGAACCGTTGGTCTTGATGGCCAGGAGTGAGTTCGGCGCTGCGGGCGTGGCGTCAGTGACGATGTAAAGGGCATCGAGCCCAAAGTCAGGCAGGGTTTCCTTTGGCGCGAAGGCACCCAGCAATTCCAGGTTGCGGAAGACGATGTAACCCTGGTCGCTGAGCAAATCGCCACCGAGCACCGGGCCCAGCACCTGATCCTCGAAGCCGGTTTCGGTGGAGAACCAGAGTTCGCCGCTGGGCCAGGCATAAAGCGCATCGAGACCGTAGTCGTTATTGGTGTCGGTCGGATGAAAGCTGGCGAGCAATTGTTGGTTGCTGCGCACGATCGTCCCGGTGGTCGAGAGCAGGTCCCCGTGATGGAGTGTGGTGTTGAGTGCCTTCGAGAACACATCCGTCATGATCGAAAAACGGATTTCGCCGGTATCGAGGACATGCACGGCATCCAAGCCCTCATCGTTGGTCGCAGGTTCGGTGACGAACGCCGCGAGCAGGTCCTGGTTGCGACGGAAAATGCGGCCCTTATTCGAGAGCAGATCGCCGTGTTGGAGTGGACCGAGTGTGCTGCTGAAAATGTCGCTGCCAAGAGAAAAAACGATTTCGCCGCCGGGCAGCATGTCCAGGGCGTCGAGACCGAGGTCCGGGGCGGGAGGAAAGGCGCCAACCGAGGTGAATAGGTCGGCGTTGCGTTTGATGATGCGACCGGAGGTGGAGATCAGGTCGCCGCTCCCCACGAAATTTGAGGAAGTTTGGCCGGCTGTTGCGGTGAAGCCAGTAACCGTCGAGAACCAGATGTCCCGCACGGGCGCGGCGGCGATGCGCAAGGTATAGACCTGGGTGAAGGTCCCGTTCGTCTGGCCCAGGGTGATGTCAATCATAGGCCACGGCCGATCTATCGTTTGCGTCGTGTTTGTGAAATAGCAGACCTTGTTCGTGAAACCGTCGTCGATCGTCAACTGCAAGACCATCCGGGGGGTCACCGCCACTTCGCCGCCGATTTCCAACGTGCCGATTCCCGTGACGCGATACGGCCGGGCTCCTGCCTTGAACTGAATGTCCTCCACGGCGTACTGGGCGAAGAGCGGGTTGTCGCCGATCAACCGGAGACTGAACGAGCCGCGCATCGGCATCTGGATGGTTGGCCGACCGCAGATCGGGCAGTCGTCCAGTAAGAAACCGTCACCGAGGAGCAGGTAGGCCCACGGTTGATTGGTGCTCGGCTGTTGGGCGCATGCCGTGCGGAGGCCAGGACCGAATAGCCCCAGTACAAGCAGGACCGCGCCCAGCGGGAGGGATGTCTTTTGGAGCGAGCAACGCATAGTCATAACACAGGTTGAACACCCTTAAGATACTCCCCCATTGAACGCAGACAAGGCGCTCATTCACCTGGGCGTGAAGGGAATTGGTTTGACACCGGCAACCCCTGCACCTGGTTCGCCGCGGTGAACCTGCGCGGCGTGGTGCCCTGGCTTAGATAGCATCGGAATTCGGCGCGCCTCGAGACCTCGAGCCCTGGCAGGTCACAGACCTGGGATACAGCAGGTTGGAAGCCTGCGCTACGCGACGGGGCAGTGTCGAGATGTGCCGCGTTGAATCCCACTGGATCGCACTCGCTGGACACGCAAAAAGGAAATAGTAACATTCAAGATGACCGTAATCGGACCGGAATTATTCAAAGTCAACGCGAAGCAGCAGCTAGAGTCGAGCATCGGAACCCTCTTTCCGCGCCATGAGATCATCATTACCGCCCCCCCGCTGCACGCGATGCAGCGCGAGGAATTCAAGGACTGGTTCAGCAAAGCCCAGGTGGCGCGGGGAGAGCCTTCGCCCAATGAGCCCAAACTGAGCTGGGAGGCCGGAGAAAGCGTCGACCTGTTCTTCGCCATCGGCGCGCGGGTGATCATCCGGCCCGAGTTGGAGCGCTTGGACCTGGCTTTCGAGGCTGATCAAATGCTCCAGAATAAGTGGGGGGTCTCGCGCCACCGGATCAGCTTCATGTCGGTGCGAGACAAGCGGGTGCGCCAGGCGCTGCGGGAACGGGGGGAGTTGTGGCGGATCAGCGCCCTGCCTTCTGAAGAAAAAGAGATCGGGGAGGCCATCGCGCAATCCCAGGTGGCGATCGGCGCGGGGCGGATTTATTACTACAACCCGAATAGCGGGACGCGCTTCTTAACCTATGCCCAGTTTGCACAGTTGGCCCAGTTGTCGGATGACGCCCTGGCCGGGCAACTGACGGAGATCGCCCGGCACTGTGCCCACCGCAACCGCCACGGCAACCCGGAGGTCGCTTTCTTCGGGGTGGACCCGCTGAGATTTGGGGCCCCCAACTTCCAGGGCCAAGACTTTCAGGAAATGGCGGCGGCCCAAATGCGGGTCCGGCACGCCGAGCTGGTGCGACAATTCCACGAAGCCACAGATCCAAGTTTGCGCGAGGACAAACCACAATGGCGGCCGTGGCAAATGCACATGTTTAGCGCCATCGCCGGCGAGCGGGAGCAGCCCTGCGACACGCTGCAAGGGATAGACGCGGAGTTCGCGCCAGCCATCCGTTGGCTGCCGGGCGGCGCCTTCCAGGATGGGGAATTTCACCTGGCACCCATCTTTCCCTCACAAGACGGCCCGCCGAAAGACATGGAACTCAAAACCCTGTGGGACCCGCTGGCGCGGGGCTTCATCACCAACTTCAT
>JANXQE010000001.1 GCA_025356925.1 Limisphaerales bacterium
CAGGGTTTCTTTGGCCGGAACTACGGCAGCCGGAACCACGAATGACCCGTTGCTGGTGAGCAAGTCCAGGCTGTTCGACGGGCCGATCGGGTACGTTAGGATCAACCGGGTGGACGATGGCCTGGACAAAGCGATCCTCAAAGCCTGGCAAGAATTAGGAGCGACCAACAAACTGGGTGGAATTGTTATTGATCTGCGCTATGCCGTGGGGACCGATTACGCAGCCGCCGCAGCCACGGCTGACCTATTTGACCGGAAGGAACAGGCGCTTTTGGACTGGGGGCAAGGCATGGTGAAGTCGAAGGAGAAGACGGATAATATCGCGATACCGTTGGCGGTTTTGGTCAACCGGCAAACCGCCGCCGCGGCCGAAGCGCTGGCCGCGATCCTGAGGCAGACTGGCGCCGGCCTCATTTTGGGGAACAGAACCGCCGGCCAGGCCTTGACCTCGCAGGAATACCCATTGAAAGATGGTGAGCGATTGCGCATTGCGACATCCCCGATTCAACTCGGGGACGGCTCCAGCCTAACCAGCCAGGGGGTGATGCCCGATATCGCGGTGGCGGTGGCCGCGGCTGACGAGCGGGCTTATTTTGTAGATCCTTTCCGAGAGCTGCCGCGGGTTGGTCTGTCGGCCGGCACGGGTGGCCCGTCAGCCAATTCAGCCGCGGGCACCAATCGGGTTCGCAGGCCTCGCTTTAACGAGGCCGAGTTGGTCCGCGAACGGAGAGACGGATCGGTTCCCGATCCCGAGATTGCGGCCGATGGGGGCAACGACTCGGACAAGCCGGTGGTTCGCGATCCCGCATTGGCCCGGGCGTTGGATTTCCTTAAGGGGGTCAGTGTGATCCGGCAAACCCGCTCCTGATTTACGCGTTGACGATTTGGCCCGGGCGACCCAAGTTCACAAGGTTCAAAGCAAGTGATGAAGACCGTCCTATTCGTTTGCACCGGCAACATTTGCCGTAGTCCGATGGCCGAGGGACTCTTTCGCCAGGCCGTCGAGGGGCGTGGCCATGAATACCGCGTTCTCTCGGCGGGGCTCGGCGCGATGGATGGCCAACCTCCGAGTCTTTATGCCGTGCAAGCCGTCAAGGAACTCGGTATCGACATTTCCGGCCAGCGCAGTCGCATGCTAACGTCGGAACTGATCCGAAAAGCGGATTATGTTTTCGGCATGACGCACAGCCACATTGATACGGTGATGATGCTGTACCCGTTTGCCGCCGAGAAGACCTTTCTGTTGCGTGAATTTGACGAAACCCTGGATCAGTTCGAAAAGGACATCAGTGATCCGATCGGGGGTTCTTACGAGATTTATCTGACGTGCCGCGATCAAATCGAGCAGGGCATCCCCTCGTTGCTCCGCTTCATCGAGCAGGGCCAGGCTCCGGGACCCGCAACACCCAAACAGGCCACGGTCGCTTTGGGAGCGGACCACGGTGGATACAAGCTCAAAGAATTGCTGAAGCATCACCTGGAGCAACGCGGGGTGAGCATTGCCGATTTCGGAGCCAATTCGCCTGAGCCGAGTGATTACACGGATTTCGCGCAAGTAGTCGGCCAGAACGTCGCCCAGCGGCGCGCTGAGTTCGGCATCCTCATCTGTACCACCGGGCTGGGCATGAGCATCGCCGCCAATAAAGTTCCGGGCGTGCGGGCGGCGTTGCTGTCCGATGAAGACACGGCCGCGCTGGCCAGACGTCACAACGATGCCAATGTGCTTTGCCTCGCCGGGACAACCACCACGCCGGAACAGGCGGCGCGAATCGTCGATGTCTTTCTCGCCACACACTTCGAGGGCGGACGCCACGAGCGCCGTATCAGCAAAATGGAAACCAAAATCACTCCCACTACCTTAAGGCTGCAAGCAGTTGACCCTGAGGTTGCTCTGGTAATCGAGCACGAGCGCCAGCGCCAGCAGGAGAATATCGAGCTGATCGCGAGCGAAAACTTTACCAGCCCAGCCGTCATGGAGGCCCAAGGCTCGGTCCTGACCAACAAGTACGCCGAGGGTTACCCGGGCAAACGGTGGTACGGCGGGTGTGAGCACGTGGATGTCGTTGAACGATTGGCGATTGACCGAGCCAAGGCTCTGTTCGGGGCGGAACATGCCAATGTTCAGCCGCACTCCGGCAGCGGCGCGAATATGGCCGTCTACTTCGCTTTCCTGAAGCCCGGTGACAAGATGCTCACCATGGATCTGACGCACGGCGGGCATCTGACGCACGGCAACAAGGCAAATTTTTCAGGGAAGTTTTTCGAAATCGTCCACTACGGCGTGCGCAAGGATGACGAGAGAATCGACTATGACCGGTTAGCCGCCTTGGCACGCGAGCACCAGCCCAGAATGATCACGGTCGGCGCCAGCGCCTACCCGAGGACGATCGACTTTGAACGCATGGGCCAGATTGCGCGGGAAGTCGAAGCGTACCTGCTGGCCGATATCGCGCATATCGCCGGGCTGGTCGCGACCGGTCTGCATCCGAGTCCGGTCCCACACGCCGATTTCGTGACCAGCACGACGCACAAAACCCTGCGCGGACCTCGCGGCGGATTGGTGCTGTGCCGCGAACGCTACGCCAAAGAAATTGATTCGCAGGCCTTTCCCGGGATCCAGGGCGGTCCGCTGATGCACGTCATCGCCGCCAAAGCGGTCTGCTTTCAGGAGGCCGCGCTGCCTGGCTTCAAGGCGTATCAAGGCCAAATCGTGAACAACGCCAAAGCCCTCGCCGATGGCATGAAACACAACGGATTCCGTCTGGTCAGCGGCGGCACAGACAACCACTTAATGCTGGTGGATGTCGGCGCCCGGGGGGTGACCGGCAAGGAGTGCCAGGCAGCTCTGGACGAAGCGGGGATCACCATCAACAAGAACACGATCCCTTTCGAAACTCGGTCGCCCTTCCAGGCCAGTGGCATCCGCCTGGGCACTCCCGCGGTGACCACTCGCGGCATGAAGGAACCGGAGATGGCGGCGATCGCCGACATGATTAGCGAAGTCCTGCTGGATGTTAAGAATGTCGAGGCCATCGCCAAGGTGCGCCAGCGGGTGCGTGAGTTAACCGCCAGGTTCCCACTGCCGTACTGACCGCCGCTGTGAATCACTGAGTCTGGCGCTTGACAGGTCCTGCCAGGTGCGGCATGGTAGCCCCGTAACGACGACCAGATTCTCCTTGCGAATTTGGGGATTGCGGTTCACCTTTGCAGCACGCTCCCGGTTAAACGAACCAAACTCCGATTTGAACTGATTCATTCCTGAATCGTCCAATGAGATACCGGGGCGAGAAACCAGCCTTGTGGAGATCTCGCCTGGTCCTCACTTGCTGTAACGATTTTAAAAATTAGACCGATTGACTTATGCCGAGACCGATAAAAAAGGCCAAAATTAAAGCCGCCAAACCAGCGCTGCCCGAGCTCCCTAACGAAGCAGGCGCCGAACCGGACCCGGCGCCTGCCGTTGCGGTCGTGGAGCCCCCGCCCGCTGACGAGCCACAGCTTGCGCTAGCACCAGCCGAAGGGCGCGCGAGCGCTTCCAGTTCCGCACCTGAAGCGGCCGGAGGTTTTCCGAGAAAACCGCGAACAACTCCGCAGAAAGGCCCGGATGATGCAGGCGCGGAGAAAGGGTCCCTCCGCAAACCCGCGTTGTCCGCTGTCGCCCAAATCGCAGACGGACACCCGGTCGACGACAAGGACCATATCGCCACGACCTCCATCAACATCGCCAAGCTCCAAGCGATGTCCATGGCCGAACTGAATCAAATGGCCAGGGACCTCTCGGTCGAAAACTTTGGAACAATGCGCAAGCACGAGGTCATTTTCCATATTCTTCAGAAGAATGCTGAGCGCGCGGGAGTGCTGTTTTCGGAGGGGGTGTTGGAAGTGCTTCCGGAAGGCTTCGGTTTTCTGCGTGCGCAGAGCTTTAATTATCTGCCTTGCCCCGAGGACATTTATGTCTCGCCGTCGCAGATTCGCCGGTTTGACTTGCAGACCGGCAACCTGATTGCCGGCCAGATCCGGCCGCCCAAGGAGAAGGAGCGCTTTTTCGCCCTCCTCAAAGTCGAAGCCGTGGATCAGGAAGACCCCGATAAGGCTAAGGACAAAACCCATTTCGACAACCTCACCCCGCTCTTTCCCAATAAGCGATTCATCCTCGAAACGGCTGCCGACGAGTTGTCAACGCGGGTGCTGGACCTGGTTTGTCCAATCGGCAAAGGAACGCGCGGTTTGATCGTGGCGCCGCCGCGGACGGGCAAAACCGTTCTAATGCAGAAGCTCGCCAATGCCATTCTGAAGAACAACCCGGAGGCTTATCTGTTCATACTCCTGATCGATGAGCGCCCGGAGGAGGTGACGGACATGGAGCGCACGTGTCGTGGAGCGGAAGTCATCAGCTCGACGTTCGA
>JANXQE010000007.1 GCA_025356925.1 Limisphaerales bacterium
CACATCCGCGCCGCGTGGGAACAAAGCTGCAGAGCCACGGAAACACCCGGAGAAAAATCTTCCTCCAGAATCGGGCGCGGGCCAGCCGATCTCGTCTGCGCACGCGGCCACTTTCCTGTGTTCAAACGAGTTTCTGCACCCTACACGTTTCGCTGCCTATCTGATCCTGATGACTGTTAAGAATTCCGCATGCGAAAACCAGATAAAGTTGAGGAACTATCGGGCAATCAAACTGGGGGTAACTCCTGAGGTAGACGTTTTTGAGTCACAGCATCCAATTCCGCGGCGATTTGTTCCAACGGCACCGAAAAGCGGATCTGTTTGCCAAGGCTCACGGCCATGGTGTACGGGTGGACATGAAGGCCGCTGGCGCGAGGCACAAAGCTTTTCTTCCCTTTGGGTGCTTTCGTCACGCCAGGTCGGCTCGGTAATCGTTCCCCGATTTTGCGCGTTTCGCTCATCATTCCGTCATACAATCCCATGACGAAGGCGCCTCGATCGTCGATGCTCACTCCATCAACCCTGCTAAATCTGCCAAGAAGAGTGCGGAAACTGTTGGCGACGTGATCGGCTATTTTCGTCAGCCTGCGTGCCGTAGCTGGGTCAGCTTCAGCCAGCAGTTCCTTGTCCCGATGCAGGCACCGGATTTTAGTTGCCGATTCGATTGCCCATTTCACGGAATTGGCCACATCAAATTCGTTGCGTTCGAAGGCGTAAATCCGCTTTGCCTTGGCCGAAGGCTTGAAGACGCCAAAAAACAAATCTGGTGTCTCATCAGGGTCGGGCGCGCTGAAGTCGAGCCGCGCCTTAAGCCGGGCTAGTTTCTTTTGGGCCTGGATTCTTTCGCCGTCTATTCCTCGCTCGACCAGAGCCTGCAATTTCTTAAGCAAAGCGCGCGCTTTTGAGTCGGCTGGTTTCAAATTGGCTTTCACGCCGCGACTTTCTCATCTTGGCTTGTCCGGGGCAATGGCGAAGCAGCGTTTCAGTTACCACCTGGCGAAGCTCATCTAAACCGAATGGCTTGCTTATCCAAGATCATCCTCAATGTCCCGATGGTGTTGTTGAAGGCGACCGGGCTGCATTTCTCGCCGAACCGCTGCGCCCAGTCCAGGCACTCATGACGGCTGATCTGCCTCACGTCGCGCTCGTTGAGGCCGGGCCAAGAGCGGAGAAGCGCTGCGACCCGCTCCTCCCGGTATTCCTTGGACCGTGGCTTCAAATGTATGTCTGCCTTGAGGCGCTCCTGGAAAGTGCCGACCGCTTCACCGAAGGTCATCTTTCCGCTCGCCGCGGCCACCCGACTCTCGACGTTGCGACGTTCCTCTTTTTCGAAATCACCGAGACGCAGTTTGGCAACGGAGATACGATCGGTCTTGAGCGATTTTCGAATCAACTTGCCTTGGACCCGGATTCGAGCAAAGTATTTCCCCGATGGAATGTAGCGGATCAAATTTGAATACTGAGTCGTTGACCAGACGGGTTTCTGTCCGGCTCGCTTGTTCCTTTTCATGGGAACAGTATCAAATTGCAGTATCAAATGGTTAATTACATTCTGAATATTCAAGCGTAAGTGCTTGATATAAAACGCGCGGAAGGGTGGCTGAGTGGTTAAAGGCACCTGACTCGAAATCAGGCGTACGGGTAACCGTACCGGGGGTTCGAATCCCTCCCCTTCCGCCAATTTAATGGACCACTTATAATTTCGATCGTTCTGCCCCCGAACTTTTGAAATGTGTTCACCTGGTTTCCAAAGAGGTCGAGTCGAGCAGAATGCTTCCACCTTAGAAAATCTAACCCAGTGCGAGTCCCTGCGACCGCAAGCGGCAGAACGGGAATTCTAGCCATATGAAATACTGCCTGTTCGTTCTGGCGTGCGGAGTCACCCTATGGGCAGCCGGCCAGGAAGCCATTCCGGATGGCTTCAAGGAATCCGCCGCCAACCGTTGGCTCAACAAGCAAGTGACGGCAAGCCGCGTTTTGGACGACATGGAAACCCCGGCCCATTGGACCGCCTTCACCACCGGAGCTCCACAGGTCGTGGATGCCCGGGCGGCCCAAAAAACAACCGAGCCCAGCCACGCCGTCGCCGAAATCACGTTCTCACGGGAGCGCTCGCGCAACGGCAACCAATCCCTACGGATGCGCGTGCCCACCCGGCTTGATGTCCCGGGGCCGAAAAGCGGGCGCGGGTGGGGCAGTGCGGGTGTTCGGCGGCAATTCGGCGGCGAGGACTGGCGCCAATTCAATCGCCTTTCGTTGTGGATTTACGCGGATTGCCCCGGATTCAACGTCGTTGCGCTGGAGCTGCGCCTTTACAACGAAGGCATTGAAAAGCTTCCCGCCGCTTTTGGACAGGAGGGTGAAACAACGCAGGTCTTGCGGAATCATGAATGGAACCATGTGGTTTGGGAGATCGACAACGTGGCCAGAGACAAAGTGACCCGCTTCGAAATCTCCTGCCTGATGTCCGGCCACGAGCCGGAGGCGGCCGATGCCGTGACTTATGACTTCAATCGTTTGGAACTGCAGAAGGTCGATGCGGACTACGTAGAAGGCTGGGACGTATGGCCCGGGCGCATCTCATACAGTCACACGGGCTACCAGTCTGGCGCGACCAAGAACGCCATCGCCAGCGGGTTAAAAACAAAGCAATTCCGCTTAATCGACCAGGCAAACGGGCGAACGGTGCTTTCCAAGTCCATCCAAACGGTGAGAACGCATTTAGGGGAATTTCAGATGATGGATTTTTCCGAGGTCCGGCAAAGCGGATCATACGTTCTAGAAGCCGGCAATGTGACCACGCGCCCGTTCCGGATTGATCCGAACGTGTGGCGGCAAACGATTTTAAAGGCGATTAATTTCCTGTACTCCGAACGTTGTGGAATCGCAATCCCCGGCGTGCACGGTATTTGCCACCGCGACTGGACCGTCGTCCACGGCGACCAGCGGATCGTCATCAACGGAGGCTGGCACGATGCCGGCGATCTCACCCAGGGTCTCGGCAATACCGCGGAGATAGTTTATGGGCTGTTCAGCCTGGCCGAGCGTTTGCACGCGAGGGGCGAAGACCCGGAACTCTACGAGCGCGCGCTCGAAGAAGCGCGCTGGGGACTCGACTGGATTCTGAAGACCAGCTTTGGCGATGGTTACCGCAACCAGGGTTCTGTTAGCAGTCGTTGGACGGACGGCATCCTCGGAAATTCCGATGACATCACGTCAACCGCCCGGAACAGCCCGATGGCGAACTTTACAGCCTCAGCCTCCGAAGCCATTGCCGGTCGCGTTCTGAAGGATTCGGACCCACGGTTGGCAGCGTATTCCCTTAAGTTGGCAGAAACCGATTGGCGATTTGCCTGCGACGGAATGTCCACGACCAATGCGACGAGTGAACTCTGGCGCGGCACCTTTGACTCGGACAACGTGGAACATGAGGTGGCCTCCGTCGGTGTCCTGGCCTCGGTGGACCTGTGGCAAGCTACCGGGAACCAGCGCTATGCGGACAAAGCCGTCGATTTGGCGGGAGTCATCTTAGCATCCCAGGAACGCAAGCGGCCGAATTGGGAGATTCCACTGCTCGGCTTTTTTTATACCGGCCGGGGAAAAGATCGTATCCTGCACTACTGCCACCGAGGCCGGGAGCAAGCGCCGATTCTCGCTTTGACTCGGCTATGTGACGCGTTCCCAAACCATCCCGATTGGATGAAATGGTATTCGGCAGTAGCGCTGTATGCGCAATACCTAAAGACCGTCGCGAAATACACTGAACCCTACGGCGTGATGCCCGCTTCGATTTACCAGGCAGACGAGTATCGCACAGTGCCTGAGGCGAGGCGGGAATCGTTTCGGAACCAAGTCCTGAACGGCATATCGCTCGGAGAGGGGCACTACCTGAGGCTGTTTCCGGTCTGGATGGATTATCGCGGACACTTTGGAACGATTTTACCCCAGGCTCAGGCGCTGATTAACGCGGCACACCTGCGCGGCGACTTGGAGTCGGTAGCACTGGCGCAGCATCAGGCAGAGTGGGTGATTGGCCGGAATCCTTTCTCGCAGAGCGCGATGTATGGCGAAGGCTACGACTTCCCGCCCTTGTACGCGCCATTCCCCGGCAACATAACCGGCGCGCTGCCGGTCGGCTTGCAAAGCCGCGGTGATCACGATGTTCCCTATTGGCCGGTGCAGAGCACTTGGACCTACAAGGAGGTTTGGGTACACCCTGTAGCACGCTGGATCTGGCTCATGCGCGACCTTGCCGGTCCGGCGCTCGTCGAAGGAAAGGCCGACTCCCCGGTTGAATTCATCGCGACTGGCTCCGGACCCAGTGCCGTCATCCGGGCGCATCCGGTGAACGGACAGTTCCGGGCCATGTTGCCGGAGGGGACATACACTGTGCGAAGTCACGCGGAGGAACAAACAGGGGTTTTCCTGCCCACCGGCTCATACTATCTGGATTTACGCCCCGGCCGGGCATTGGACTTTGCGATTTCGAAGGTCATGTCTGGCGATGGGGATGTACGGATCAGGGTTAGTGCGCGGGGCAGTGCCATTCACCGTTTCAGCATTCGCACGGATAACCTCGACCTCTCGGATTCACAGAAGGAATTGAACCTGCGCCGAGGGACCGCGGGCACTTTTGAGTGGCACGGCAGGATCCGCTCTGCGGACACACCCTGGGTTGCCGTTGTGGTAGCCGATGAGAACCTGGGTACCAGGAAGGAACTGATGGGGGCTGCCTGGGAGCCTTGAGATCTCACGCTTTCTGCGTGAGGTTCACGCATGACTCCGACGGAATATCTGCCATCACCGATTTTAAATTCGCATCGCTCCGATGGCCGGATCGGTTTTGCTCGACTCGCCAGTTTCCATGTGGCCAGCGAACCGTCTGAGGAACGCCGGATTGTCCTTAACGGTAACTACGAGGTCATACCAGTGATCCGCGGGAGCGAGGTCCCAACTCGCCGCCAGACTGGTACCGGGAGCGATGGTGAGTGTACGCTGCCGGGACTCGCCCGGGCCGAGTGGATAGGCCGGGTCCTGCACCAGCTCATAGACGCGCGCGGACTTGCCCGCGTTTTGAAGCGTCAAAACGATCCTGCCTTGTGGTGATCTAACCTCCGCCTTCGATTTTCAAAACCCGAACCGGGACTGGAAGAACCTGACGTTGCCTGG
>JANXQE010000062.1 GCA_025356925.1 Limisphaerales bacterium
GCTTCTTGTCTGCACAGAAGACCGTTAATAGTCAGCCAGCCGTAAACTAATTTGCTGTTGATTGTTTGAGGGGAAACGCATTCTGCAGCGTAATAACACCGGACGATGCACACAACAGGCGTATGAACAGTTTCAAATGGAATCGAGCTACCAGCGTGGCGAGCGTTTTTGTCCTCGGATTGCTTTTGGCCGGTTGCAAGGGCATCCCTTTGAAAGCTGAGAAAGAGGCGCGTCAGCAAGTGCAGACAGCCAGCGGCACCTACCGACCCAACGGGCAAAAACCTCCGTTGCGCATGTTGACCGCGAATTCCAGCCTCGCCGATATCCTGACTTACGCGCTTCTTAAGCAGCCCAAAGTCGAGGCTGCCTATTTCGATTGGCTCGCATCGGGTGTCCTTGAACCGCGAGGCCCCAAGCCTGAGGGATGCTCAGGTCTGCCGCCAAAAGGCTCGCCTTGTCCACACTCATGGCGTCCCGGGTTCGCTCCAGGCTGAAGGCACATACCTTCAGTTCGGGGACAAGGATTTGGCTAAGGCAACATCCATTCCATTTACGGAAAGAGATAGCACGTTTCCCCTGAAACACGTCATCCCCGAAGACCTCCCAGAGACACGTCGGGATCGTGGCCCCGACGTAAAGCAGCGGGAATGGGCAGTTGGAATGGGAAAACCTGTGGTGGGGGAGCTTCCCGAACCAAATCGCTGGTGCCCCCGTTCTATGCACCCGAAACCAAATGCGCTGCGGTTGAAGGGTGGCCGGGATTCCACGTTGAGGGAAGTCCGCACTGGGTCTCAGTTGGGCACGCGCCGGCGTGGGGTTATTCGCCATAGGCATGGGCCGCCAGGCAGACCTCCTTCAGTCTTCCTGAGCGCAGCAAGTCCAAAGGCCGCCGGTCACCCAGACTGCTCTTTTCCTGCAAAAAGAAAAGTATCTTCCCCCACGCGTCCAAGCGTTCATCCTGGTTGAGGATGGCCAGCACTTCCTCCAGTCCCGCCCGCACCTGACCGTGCTCGTCGAATTGCCAACGCGGAAACCGGGCCGCTTGCAGCCGTTCCTCCCGCCACGCCAGCAGCCGACCAGCGTCAAGCCGCTTCAGCACGGCGGTTTTGGAAATCCGGAGTAGCCGGGCTGCGCCTTCTGACGACAGACTGCCACCTTCCGCTTCGGCGAGTTGTTGCCGGGCTTCCAGCCCGCGAACGACCGCCCGCGCGAGTTTGTCCTCTCGCGATTCCCGGGCTCCGATCGAAAGGTCGAAGGCGACGTTCAGCAACCGTGCGAGGGTGGTTGGGTCTTGATCCCGATGTTTACGGATCACGCCCGTGAATTCATCCACCATGGCTTGTTCGTTTGACGGCAGTTTCAGTTTGCCGGGTTGCTTCCCAATCGTCGTTGTCATAACGATAAAAACTTACCGGGAACCTGGCAGATTATCAACCTTGTCAACCTTGTTAACCAACCCCAAAAACCAGAGGAAAGGCCAAAAAAAGGCACAAAGAACCCATAGAAGACCTGAAGATCCACGCAACCCAGGCTGCGCGTCACGTCGCTGGGCAATCTCAAAGGCTCTATTGCGGGTCCAAACCGTTGTGCCATTGGAGCAGCCACTGGAGCAGTTTCAGCACGCCAGCCAGCAATGGCAGCAGACGGTCATCGGCCCGCGCGATTTGCTTTACTCGCTCAAGCCTCGTGCGTCAGGAAAAGGAACTCCAGGCGGAGGGGGTTGGCGGGGCGTAGGAGCGCTGGATTCCACGCAAATTCCGGCCGGTCCGGGATAGTTGTTTGACGTGGGCCGAAAGAGTTTGTCGGCGGTGCTCAAGCCACGCCAAGTTTCGGCGCTCCAGTTCGAGCAGTTCCATCGCCATCGCGCGCAGGCTCGGCCGAGAGGAAGTGCTCGAGGAATCCTGGCGGGTTGGGTTCGGCCCGGCCTGGACGGTGAGACGGTTAATGATGGGACGGAGCTGGGCGAGGGCGTGTTGGCAATCAGCAACGAAACTCCAGTTGCCGGCGCGAATGGCCTGACCTTCGGCTTCGGCCAGGCGTCCCCATTCGGTGAGAGCATGGTGGAGCTCGCTTTCCGCAGCCATAAGCTCAGTATCCGACTTGCGCAGGGGCCAAGGCCAGCTGCGGGAGCGGTCCGGCGATCTCAGCCGAGTCTCCTCCCCTGAGCATCGTGGCCCAGGCATCCCTTAGAACGTTCAAGTGCTCGATGACTTCCTCGATACCTTCCCGCTGCTTTTTTAGATTGCTTGCCTGGATTCGGTGCTGGAAATAGTCGTAAAGCCGTCGAAGGGTCACGGCCAGCTCGCCGCCTTTGTCGACATCCAACGCAAAATCCAGTTCACGGATGATGTCGTGCGCCCGTTGCAAATTGTTGTGCACGGTCATATTAAGCTCCGCTGGATCCACGCGGCCGAATCCAGTTAAGGCGCGTTCCAGGAAACGGAGCGCGCCGTCGTAGAGCATCAGGATGACTTGGCCCGGTGGCGCCGTAAGAGTGGCGGTCCGATGATAGGATTTCCAGGGATTGATGACAGCCATGAATGGTTTTGGGCAGGTTGCGGTTTGGAAAACTATTGAGTCAGATGCATGGCCAGCAGGTGAGCGATCCCGTTAAGCAGCTCATCCGGGGGGTACTGCAGGTCGGAAACCAACGGTTGGGCGGCAGTAAGCTTGTCGGGACGAGTGAGAGCGAGCTCGTTTAGCTTCCGTTGCAACTCGGCCATGCCTTGCATCTGCGGCGATTGGTCGGGCGCCGGGGCGGTGGGTCCCCCCTTGACCGGGCTGCTTGGCCCGGGCGCGGGAAGCTGACTTGGACTGAACTCGATTTTCATACCGTCTTATCGGTGGTCTTGGAGAGCTGTGACTACCCTTTTCCCCCAAGTGCCACTCACAAGCTATATCGGCGCACTGCCTGAAAACTTTAGCCGCCTTTTACCGGCCGGTCAGGGTGGCCAGGAGTTGAGCGGCGGCGTATTGGCCGAACTGGCGGGGCGAGTTCTCGATCGCCCATTCATCAGGGGCCAAGGCCCCAGTCCGCAGCCCGGCCAATTGAAACTGACGGGCACCAGCCTGTACCGCTGGGAGTCCGGCGTCGAAGACCTCATCGCCGGCCCAGAGGGTAGTGTGCGTGTGGACATCTACCAAACGGATGCGCCAGCCGACGGCCAGCGGCGCATAGCCACGGAAAACCGTTAACCGGCAGAAAAGCACAGCGTCGCAGCCATAAGACTCTTCCAACCAGGGAAAAAAATCATGCGGCAAGGTTTCCTCGCAGCTCCAGGCAGTGTGTCCCGTGCGCGCCAGCAGTGTTTCCGGGGCTACAGTGATGAGTTCGAATCGCCTGAGCTTCGAGAGCTCGACTTGCATGATCGGCTCGAGGGCATCACGGCCGTCCACCATTTCCGCAGTGCCCTGGTCGCACGCCATTGGGAGCACCGCGACCCGTCTGACCTGGGCGGGGAGGCTGGAACCCCAGGTGAAGACGTTCTGTGCGCGATAGGCGGAAGTGAAGGGGTGGGTGGAAGGGTGAGGTAAAGCGCAGCCGGTGAAGATCAGCAAAATGGCTGGAGCAGTGGCAATTCGGCGCAGTGCAGTGTTCAAACCAACTCGCCAGGGAGACCTTGGTGCTCCCGCGCAGGCAGAAAGTGTCACAGCGCCGGCGCACTCCAAAGCGTCGGCGCGCAGCCCGAGGTCGCACGGGGTCAAGGTGGCGTGATCGCCTGTTGGGGCTGACCGGTTCATTCGAGGTTACAGGGCGCCGCTGGTAATCGCCTGATTCAGGTAAGTGAGCTCCTGGTTAACCTTTGCCTGGGCTTGCTCCATCGCCTGGAACTCCGTGGTCCAGTGGGCTGAATCCGAAGTGATGGTTTTCTCAAGGTTAGCGACCTGGGTATCGATGGAGGTGCTCTGTTTCGTGAGGCCGGCCTGATGCTGGATGAGGGAGCCGTTATCGCCGACGGTGTTGGTGAGGAAGCTGTCGAGTCGCGCGGCCAACCCATTCGTAGGGTCGGAGAAAAGACTTTGGACCGTCGCCAAGTTGGTGGTCAGAGCAGCAGTGAGCGCAGAGGAATTCGCGAGCTTGATGGTGTTGTCCTGGCCGTTGGTTTGAATTCCGAGGTCGGCCAATTGATCGAGCGAGCTGGGCAAACCCGGCACGGACGCGGACGAAAAACTCAAGGAGCGCAGGCTCGAGGCGATGCTATTAGCGGATTGGTCACCAGCCAGGATGCCCGCACTCACTTTGCCGGACGAATCGGTGGAACTGGCGGTTTGGGTGGTGATGTAGGATTGAGTGTTGTTGTAGGCGGTGATGAAATTCTGAATGGCCGTTTGGATCTTGCCGGTGTCGCTCGACACCGTGATGTTTATGGAGCCTTTCCCCAGCGCGGTGACCGAAAGGCCGGTCACATTTGAGCTGGCTTGGGTAATGGTGTTGGATTGGCTCACCAGTTGAGTCGTGCCGCCATTGAGCGTGTAGAGGAGATTCTTGCCATGGGCCAGGGTGCCTTGAGCCAGGCCGGTCGCGGCGAGGAAATTGCCGGTCACGTCCTGCGTGGCGATGCCAACGTCCCCGGTGGTATTGTTGCTTAGGACGAAGCCATCGGTCTGGGCGTTGAAAGAGGCGGTGACGCCTGCGGCAGAGTTGTTGATGCGATCGATCACGTTCTGGACGGAGTCGTTAGCTGTGTTGTAGCTGACAGATACGCCGTTAATCGTGAACGCGCCCAGGCCGCTGGTGTCCCCGGTGACCGGGGTCCTGAGGTTGGCATCGGCCAGGCTGGCGGTGAGGCGCACGCTGCCCAGCGCGGAAGCACTGGTGATTGAACCGGTGCTGTTGTTATAGAGTTGCGCCACCTGGAGGAAATTGCTCGTGTCGGTTGCGCTGCCCAGGACTATCTCGCTGTTGTTGACGCTGGTCAGGGCGATTTTGTCTGAGGTCGCCTGATTGGGATTCGAATTGTAGCTCGCGGTGACAGTGTTACTCGTCGCGCTGCCGATTTTATCAAATACCTGCTGTAAGGAATCCGTGGTGGCAATGGTGATTTGTTTGCCGTTGACCGTAAATGTGCCGGCGGTGACGGGCGTCGCGAAACCCGCGGTGCCGATGGTGACGGCGGAGAGATTGCCATCGGAGCTGAGCGCCGCACCCATATTGGTTGCCCCATTGAGTTGAGCCGCGGTCGCGAGCTGGGCGATGTTGAAATTGAAGCTACCCAACGTTGCGCCCGTACCCGCGCTGGTCGTAGCGAGCGTGGAATCGGAAGATTGCGCTGTTCGGCTGCTGTAAAGTGTTGGGTCTTTGAGGGCTTGCACGTCTGTTTGCAGCGTGCCGAGCATGCTCTTGATCAGGCCAAAGGCCGAGTTCTGTTGATTGATTGTTGCTTGCCGCTGGTGCCATTGAGTCTCGGGACCGCGTTCCGCGGTCGCCAGTTGGGAGACGACCGTCTTCCAGTCGAACCCTGAGGCCAGGCCCGACAGGGACAAATCTACACCGGTTGTTGAAGCCATATTCTCGTTCTCTACCTGGTTGCGCTCGCGTCCAGGCCGCGGAGCTCGTTCATTGTGTCGTCTTCGTTCTATTTGCGGTCAAAGCTCGGACGGCGCAACGCGCCGTCCGAGTGCGATTACTGGTTCACCCAATCTGCCACGGCTCCTTACTGGAGGAGTTTCAGGGCGGATTGAGGAAGGG
>JANXQE010000092.1 GCA_025356925.1 Limisphaerales bacterium
CCGCGGCAGCAACACACCCGAGCGAAGCTCGCCCGGCAGACTCAACAAGCCCGTAACCGCCGCGCCGGGAACCAGTCGAAAGGAATTTGACGAAACCAAAAACAAAAAACCCCTTCCTTGCATTTGAGGGTCAACCGCCGGCGCCGGTCCAATCAACTCAGCGGCCAGGGCGTTGGTTTCATCGCCCAGGGTAAAGATTCGAGCTCCAGTCGGCGAGCCCGAGAGCACCTCGCCAGCCGGCACCTCCAATTGCACCAGTGCCCTCGCCAAAGAACCGAGCGACTGAACAAAATCCAGGAGATCGTTGCGTTGCGAAATGCCACTTCCCCACCCTGCCATTAGCCGCAAACGGACCGACTGAATCTGCACCAGATCGCGCGCCGCCGCCGCCTGCGCGGTTTGGAGGGCACGATCGGATGTATTATTCTGGGCCGCCAATGTTCTCAGGCGGTTCAGTTCCGCCTGAGAAGCCTGGCCCGCAGCCTCTGCCGTCGCCAAGTCCGCCACCAGGGAGGCCAACGGCGAGATGTCCAGGACACGGCCGTAGGCTTTGAGTTCGGGATTCACCTGAGCGGGCGCTAACACGGTGGTTTGCAGACCGATCGTCTGTTGCAGTTTGGCTTCCACGGTCACAATGACCTCGCCGTTTGTCCCATGCTTGACCCGGGATTCGGGTTCGGAAGCCTTTTCGGCAGATGCCTCGTTCGGCTGCTCCTTTTTCCCTTGGGAGCAGCCGGTCAGGAGGGCACTCAGTCCCATCAGAGCCACCCAGTCTCTAAAGTTCATAAGGTTATTTAGCTGCGGGGTCTGTTCAGACTTTAGCGTGCATCGCTTTGAGTGGACTCGAAGATGGCCGCTGGCAACTCAAAGGGGCGCTGCACCGCATCTTCAAGCGCGCCAACGGCTTGCTGAAGCCTAAGGCGTCCGTCCATTTGCGCCAATTCCGCCGTCATGCTTTCAAATTGTGCGTTGAGAAATTCGAGCTGATCCACCTCGCCGGCTCGCAATTGGGCGCTTACTGCGTCCAAATGTTTGGTTTGCTCTTCTACAAGGGAGCGAAGGGTAAGTGAGGTCTTCTCGGCGGCGCGAACTGCCTGCGAGGTGCGGTCGATTTCCGCGAGGACCTTCGCCTGCAACGCATTGAACCGCGCCGCAGCTTCCCGGCGTTTTGCCTCGGCCTCCGCAATCGGCCCCTGGTTTTGGTTCAAGATAGGCAGATCGACCACGACGCCGAGTGTCCATTTGTTATCCCCTTGGTCGTATTGATAACCGGGTTGGAGGTGAATGTCGGGATACTGTTTGGCAATTTGCAATTGCAACGCGGACTGTGATGCGGCGTACTCGGCCAGGGCGCTCAACACGTCCGGCCGACTTTGCAATGCGTTTCGACGAACCTCAGCGGAGCCCAGTCGAGTAATGACTTCCAGGTCCTCCAAGCCGCTGAAGGTCAACTTGACCCCTTCCAGCGAGTGCAGTGGTACCCCAATCGCTTGTGCCACGCGGGCGCGGGCTTCCGAAGCCATTCGCTGCGCCTCCATGAGGTCGATTCGCGCCTTGACGAGCGCGATGCGGAATGGGACGGCTTCGGGTGCGGCCATCGCACCGGCCTGTACCTGCCCCTGTAGTAAGCTTACAATCTGCTCCTGGAGTGCTCCTTGTCGTTGCAGGAGCGCTTCGCGTTGCTCCCCGGAGATCAGTTCGATCAGGCCGGTACGAAGTTCACTGCGGACTTGCCATGCCACGGTGGCGATATTCAGTCGCGCCGCCTCAGACAGGTGCGCCGACTGCCCTCGGCGGTAGCCCCGCTTCCCGGCCGTTTCGATCGGAATGTCCAGAAACGTTAGCGGGAACCACGGTGAAGGGATTGAGGTCGTTGTGTCGTAACCAGGTGTGATATTGAGCGACGGATTCGGCCGCTGGCCCGCGGTAACTTCTCCGCCCCGCGCCACCGCCCACTGGGCGCGGGCCACTTCCAAACTCGGGTGGTAATAAAACGCCGCCAGCGTGAGCATGTCGAAATCCCAGTACTCGGCCGGCCAGGCGGGCAATTCCCGATGCGCATTCCTTTCGACAAAAACCCTGAGAGCTTCATTCGTCAGCGAACGGTTGTCCAGACGTCCGGCAGTGTCGGCGGGAGCCAGAGGCTGGGGATGGAATCGGGCGCACCCGGCTAACAGGAGAAATCCGAGGCCGATTTGCCAGCGCTTCATGCACCTCAGCTCTCGTGCAGGAGCGGCAAGCACACCGTGACAGTTGTCAGTTTGGCCGGCATGGATTCGACGCGGATCGATCCCTTATGCACCGAAACGATCCAATGCGCAATGCTCAATCCCAGCCCGCAGCCGTCCACCTCATGGCTGTGCGCCGCGTCTCCTCTAAAGAAGCGATCAAACACTCGGGGCAGGGACTCGGAGCGAATACCAGGACCGGTATTGGTGATGGCAAACTCAGCGAAGGCCCCCGATCTGCGCAAGACCATGGACACAGTGCCGCCCGGCCGGTTGTATTTGACCGCATTGTCCGATAGGTTGAGCAACAGTTGCCTCAAGCGATGGGCGTCGCCTAGAACCGTCACGGGTTCGCAAGTCTCCAAGCCCACGCTCAGGCCGGACGCTTGGGCGAGGACTTTGGTGTCCGCAAAACTGTCACGCACGAGTTCGTGCAAGGATATGGGGTTTTGCTCCAGTGTGATGAGCCCCGCGTCGGCCTTGGCCAGGAGGCTCAGGCCATCAACGATTCGAGCAAGCCGGCGCAGTTCCTCGAGCCGGCTATTGGCGCGGTCCCGGTCGGCGGGGGGCAGCGATTCATCGCAAAGCTCAATTTCCGTTTCACCGCAGAGAATCGTCAGCGGCGTCTTCAACTCGTGAGAGGCGTGCAGAGTGAACTCACGGATGCGGCTGAAGGAGTCATGCAGTCGCGCGGTCATGGCATTGAGAACTTCTGCCAGGCGGTCAAGCTCGTCACCGTTGCGTGTGCGGGGAAGTTGGTCACTGAGGTTGCGCTCGTTGATACCCTCCGCGGCCTGGATTAGGGCCGCGACCGGCGCCAGGGCTTTGCGCATCATCCATGCGCCCCCGCCAACGCTCAGGAGGATCGCAGGAATTCCTATCCAACAGACCAAACCGATGACGTCCTCCAAGCTGTCGCCGAGCTCCCCCGCTTTTCCATGCTGCTCGTACAATTCGTCAACCGACAAAACGGCGATCACCAGGGCGGAGACGAGCAAAATCCCGGCATACCAGAGCGTCATCCGTGCGCGGATGGTCATGACTCCTCCTTTAAGACGTAACCGGAGCCGCGCACTGTGTGCAGGAGCTTTTGCTCAAACTTAGCGTCAATTTTCTCCCGTAACCGCTTGATATACACGTCCACCAGATTGGTTCCCGGATCAAAGTCATAATCCCATACCTTTTCAACGATCATCATGCGACCGCACAGGCGGCCCGCCGAGCGCATGAGGAATTCCAGCAGTCGGTATTCACGCGCGGTCAGCTCGATCGTCGTGCCACCGCGCTGAGCCCGGTGTGTCACGGTATCCAGCGAGAGATCGGCCAGCTTCAGGACCGGAGTCTTGGTCTCACTGCCACGTCTGGTCAAGGCGCGCACCCGGGCGGCGAGCTCGACCAGCGCGAATGGCTTGGGCAGATAGTCATCCGCGCCGGCATCCAACCCTTCCACGCGTTCGCTGACTTCTCCGCGCGCCGATAGCAGCAACACCGGCGTGGTATCGCCCTGCTTGCGCCATTGTCGCAGGACGCTTAAGCCATCCCTCCCCGGCAGCATGATATCGAGCACGACAACGTCGTACGGAGTAGCAGCAGGGGCGATGAGGGCGTCGTCGCCCGTCCGGCAGACGTCTACCGCAAAACCCTCCTCCTGGAGCGCTTTCCGGATAAACGAAGCCGTCTTCCTTTCGTCCTCAACGACGAGCACGCGCATATGTCAACGATGTCCGCAAGGCCCCTTTCTCACTCACAAAACACCCTGCTCCGCCTCAGGGATTTGCGGCTGAGCCACAGCGTTCTGCGGGCTATGATTTGTCTGTCCGCTGGTCTTGGCCGATTTCAATGGCTGGAGATCTTCTGACTCTACGATTGTTTGTTGCGGCACCGTCTAAGTCGCGGGATTAGCAGCCGACCGGGCCTCCGTCCTGTCCTGCTCCAGGTGTATCGCCAGCGCAACTCATCGAAGCTTTATTCCTTGTCCTCTTTTTCGCCCTTCTCACTCTTCTCACTCTTCTCGCTTGATCCAGCCTTGGCCCATTTCGGGCTTTCCAAGAGCTTTCCTTCCGCGTCAAAAGCGAATTCCCCCTTTTTTCCATCTTTCTCGACGTCGGCCTCGTAGGCGATGGCCGGCACAGCCAGCTTGGTGACTTTCATACCGCCTGACGAATCTTTTTCAGATTTGGCGAACGTTTTGGCGACCTCGAAGCTCGCCTTCATGCCCCTGGTCGCTTTCTTCAGGGCCTTGGCCGCAGGCTGAGGAAAGCTCATGATTTCGCCAGGCTCCTCAGTCTCCACGAGGATCCCATCAGGTGTTACGTCCGCGCCGATTTTGTTGCCCTTCGACATCAAGGCAACGCCGATGACATCAAGCCCATCTTCATTTTCCTTCACCATCTCGCCGATGACGGCGTCGGGAAAGACGTCTCTAATTGCTCGCGCCACCTTGGCTTGGACTTCGGGAGCGGGTTTTTCTTTCTCCGCGGCCACCGTATTCGAGGCGAGCAGGCTGACCAGACCCAAGCCTGCTAGCGCCGAGATGATGTTGATTCGTCTCATAGGTTGGAATGTATTCTTTGTTGTTTACGTGACTGCGATGTGTTGCTCCGCAGACTAGTTGAGCAGGGAATAATGACAGGACCATAAATCCTGCGTGACGGTTTTGTCACGTTCGGCTCCACAAAGGTTTTCACATCCGGCTCCGCGACCTTGGTCGTGACCAGAAAAAAATTGGTTAGGGCAACGTAAGCGGCTTCTCCCAAGGCGCCCCGGTAAACTGTTTTGGTCGACGGGGATGGCCTTTTGGAAAGTCAGTGTGACCCGGTTCGTTTGCCCGATTAGCATCGCGCCGGGCGCCACCAGCGCTTGAGTGGCGGTGCCATCCCAAAAGCCTGGCTTACCCAGGTCTGGAGTTTCAAAAAGCTTGTTGCCACTCAAGTCCTCAACCTGAAACTGGATAAAATCGGTTCGGCGCGCAGCTTGAGGACACTGCAGACTCGCCAGCGCGAACAGCCACGCCTGAGGGAGAGGGAATTTTCGCATGCTCAATTCCACATTCTAATCGGCACCGGCGGCAAGGCGAGAGCAATTGAATCGTGTGTTCGGCTGAATCGACCACCCATCGAACTTAACATGGGATGATGACAGGATGATGAAGGGATGATGACAATGTTGTAATCATGGCTAATAACGTTCCTTAATTTCCGATTCTCAGCCGGCGCGAACCATCTGCGCCCAGCGCTTCCGTTCGAGAGTAAGCGAGTTTGAAAGACGCGGCAACCAGGCGAATATGCCAATATGCGCGAAGCACGAGCGACTGGGCGTGGGTGCGCTCGGCTTACTGGCCCGCTGGAGCTCGACCCGTCAGTTTGCCCGCCATCTCAACCAGATCCTTGCGCGCCTCTTGGAAGGCGTCAGCGTTAATTTTATCCGTCGCAAGAGGAGCCAACTCGTCGACCAGATCGATGCGGTTCACAATCAATGGCAAATCTTCCAGCGTGGGGTGGTCCGGATTACCCAAGCCGTCCTCGTTGAGATCCTCAATCAGGTCCTGTCGCTCTTGGGCTGAGAGGCTAGAGTCGTTAATGGCCGCTATCCAATA
>JANXQE010000104.1 GCA_025356925.1 Limisphaerales bacterium
AACGCCGGGTAGGCAAGGTCGCCGAGGACCTGGCGCGCCAGCCGGGCGCGGTCGGTGTAGTAGTCGCCGAGCAGCCGAAAACAACTATCCAGCCGGCCGCTGTGTTCACCGGCTTGCAGTAGCGCGACGTCAAACTCCGGAAGCCAGGAGCCCAGGCCCCGGAAGGATTCATTCAGAGTGTATCCCTGGGAAACCCGTTCCAGCAGATCTGCGATTGGCTGCCGGTACGAACGGGCCGGCGGATTGTGCCGAAGGTGCTCGAGCGCGGCCGGGATGCCGATCCCTGCGCCAGTAAGCTGGGCCAGTTGATGATAGAACTCAGCCCGCTGACTAAACTGCCGCGGGGTGATAATGAGCGACATGAGACAACTCCAAGCAGGGGAGGGCACCCTGCCCCATCGGTTCGAAACCGAAACACCGCTCCCCGGGGACGAGCCACGCCGCCACGATTTTAGGCAGTGCCCGCTTCAGAGAGCTCGAGGCTGCGGGACTAACGCCCACCAAACCTAGGCGGCCACCCGATCGAAGCTCGCCTTAAGGTCGCGTTTGCTGCGCAGCCCAACCAATTGCTCGGCCACCTGCCCTTGTTTGAACAACAGCAGGGTTGGAATTGAGCGAATTCCGTACTGAGCGGCCAATTCCTGAGCTTCGTCGATGTTGACCTTCCCAATCCGCACCTTCCCGGTGTATTCGGTGGCGAGCTCGTCGAGAATCGGGGATAGCATCTTGCAGGGACCGCACCACTCGGCCCAAAAATCCACCAGGACGGGGTTCGACGATTGCAGAACTTCGGCCGCGAAGTTCGCTTGTGTGAGAGTAACTATGTTTGGGTTTCCCATAACTAAATCCGCTTGAATACTACCAAATCGCGCCAGCTCTGGAATTTATGCCGTGGCAGGGCTTCGGATGCTGCCGTGCTCAGGTGGGAAGAACCCAGATAAGCCAGGCGGTGCTTCCAACCGCGACCAGGCCGGCAACGGCCGCCACGAGCGCCAGAATGGTATCGACCGGGCTTAGCGTTGGGGCTTCCGCTACCGGGGCGGGGGCCAACCGAGGAGCCGGGGCGGGCGCAGAGGTCCGCGCGACCGCTGGAGCGGCCGCACCGGCGCGCGCCGCAGGCGGAGCCGCGGTGTGGGCGGGAGCCGCGGCCGAAAATGCGGGCGCTGGAGCGGCCGCGCCACCGCCGCTCGGCCCACCGGGTGGCAGAGTCGGCAGCTTGATCGTAGGCGCCGCCGAGGGCTTGGGCGGCAAATTGATCCGGACAGTCTCTTTTTTCGGTTGGACTTTCCCGGTTTCTTTCTTCGGCGGAACCGCGCCGGTCGGGATATTAGGAATGTTCTCAGCCATAATTACGCACGATTGAGATGACGACGAAGAACCGCGGCAAGCTGAAGAGAAGGCCGGGGGGCGGCATCCTGGCTCTGCTGTGTCATAATGTTTCTCTTAACCGAATCTACTTCAACTCTCGTCGCTGCAAAACTACGGGGCCAGAGTCGCGCTGTCAAATCCTTATTCCGTACACACTTTGCGCGGCGTCCAAAAGCGGATATGCTCGGCCGATGAATCACAGAGCCTTTGTCCTTTTGACCTCGGCCTGGGCGCTAATCGGCTCGGCAAACCTCGGTTTGGCGGACGCGGAACTCACCGGTAAGCAGGCTGAGCCCGCGGAGCCGTTCAGCCTTTGGTATCGCGAACCCGCCCGGGTCTGGGTCGAGGCTCTGCCGATCGGCAACGGGCGCCTCGGCGCGATGGTGTTCGGCGGCGTCAACCAGGAACGACTGCAGCTCAACGAAACCACGCTCTGGGCCAGCGGCCCGTACAACCCGGTGAATCCAGACGCGGCGGCAGCCTTGCCCGAAGCCCGACGCCTGATCTTCGAGGGCAAATTCAAAGAAGCCGACCGCCTCATCGGAGAAAAAATAATGGCGAAACCGCTCCGGCAGATGCCGTACGAAACGGTCGGAGACTTGCTCCTGAGTTTTCCGGAACTCGGCTCCGCGGCAAATTACCGGCGCGAGCTCGATCTCGACACCGCCGTGGCGAAAGTCAGCTATGCCGCCAACGGGGTGAGGTTCACTCGCGAGATGTTTTCCAACCCGGTCGACCAGGTCATCGTCGTCCGGCTGACCGCTGACCGGAAGGGCGCGATTTCCTTCACCGCGGGGATGACGTCGGCGCAGCAGGCGACCGTGGCGGCCGAGGCGGGGAATACCCTGGTCCTGCGCGGGGTCAACGGAGAAGCCGACGGAATCAAAGGGGCGTTGAAATTTCAGGCGCGGGTGCGGGTGCTTGCGACTGGCGGCGACACCTCCCCGACCACCAACTCGGTATCCGTTCACAATGCTGATTCAGCGC
Source organism: Limisphaerales bacterium (assembly GCA_025356925.1). Taxonomy (GTDB): domain Bacteria; phylum Verrucomicrobiota; class Verrucomicrobiia; order Limisphaerales; family UBA8199; genus JANXQE01. The sequence continues at coordinate 2,356 of JANXQE010000104.1, forward strand.
TTGTGCTCATCGCCGCGGCGACCAGCTACCGGAACTTCCGCGATGTCGGCGGCGATCCGGAGGCGATGGTCAAAGAGCGGATCGCCGCGGCGAGCAAGAAGAGTTTCGCGGCGCTGCTTCGGGCTCATATCGCGGAGCATCAGCGCCTGTTTCGCAGAGTGAGCCTGGACCTCGGAAAAAGCGATTCGATGAAGCTGCCCACCAACGAGCGCATCAAAGATTTCGACAGCGGCAAGGATCCGCAGTTGGCCGCTCTTTTTTTCCAGTTCGGGCGCTACCTGCTCATCAGCAGCTCGCGCCCGGGCGCACAGCCGGCGGCGCTGCAGGGGATCTGGAACGAAAGCATGACACCGCCCTGGGGCGGAAAGTACACCATCAACATCAACACCGAGATGAATTATTGGCCGGCCGAGCCGTGCAACCTGGCGGAGTGCGTTGACCCGCTCGTGGCGATGGTGAAGGAGCTGGCGCAGACCGGCGCTGATACGGCCAAGGCGATGTATGGCGCGCGCGGCTGGATGACCCATCACAACACCGATCTGTGGCGCGCGACTGCGCCCATTGATGGCCCGGCCTGGGGCATGTGGCCCAGCGGCGGGGCGTGGCTTTGCCTCCACCTTTGGGACCATTACGAGTTCAGTGGCAACACAAATTATCTGGCCGACATTTACCCCGTCATGAAGGGCGCGGTCGAGTTCTTCCTCGATACGCTGGTGGAAGAGCCGAAACACCACTGGCTCGTGACCAATCCGTCGCTCTCGCCGGAGAATCAACACCCGTTCGGCGCCGCCGTTTGCGCCGGACCAACGATGGATATGCAGATCCTCCGGGATTTGTTTTCGAACACCATCCGCGCGGCGCAGGTGTTGAGCGTGGACGCGGACTTTAGCCAGCAACTGGCAGCAACGCGCGCGCGCCTGGCGCCCAACCAGGTCGGCAAGGCCGGTCAACTCCAGGAATGGCTGGAGGATTGGGACATGGAGGCCAGCGATGTTCATCATCGCCACGTCTCCCACCTCTACGGCCTGTTCCCCGGTCGCGACATTACTTTGCGCGGCACGCCGGCACTGGCCGCGGCCGTCAAAAAGTCGCTCGAGATTCGCGGCGACAAAGCGACCGGCTGGGCAACGGCGTGGCGGCTGTGCCTTTGGACGCACCTTGATGAGGGCGATCATGCTTATGAGATTCTGAAGTTCCTGCTGAGCCCGGAGCGGACGTATCCCAATATGTTCGATGCGCATCCACCATTCCAAATCGACGGTAATTTCGGCGGGACCTGCGGGATCGCCGAGATGCTGTTGCAGAGCAGCGCGAGCGAGCTCGAGCTGTTACCAGCGCTGCCGGCTGCCTGGCCGACGGGCAGCGTCAAAGGACTTCGCGCGCGCGGCGGCTTCGAGGTCGATGAGGTATGGACCGGCGGAAAACTCTCCCGGGCAGTGGTGCATTCGTTGAATGGGACGCCGACGCGGCTGCGCTACGGCGCGACCGTGCGCGATGTGAACTTGAAACCCGGCCAGTCCTGTGAATGGGATGGACGCTGAGCGACCGAAAGTGATGGCCGTCATGACGACTTGTATGAAAAAACACTATCTCGCCGGTCTGATCGTCCTGTACACCGCCGGCTTGGCCTTGGGCGAATCGACGAAGCACATGAGCGCCGAGGAGCTTCGTAGTCTCCTCCTGCCTGATGTCATCCTCGAGTCGGTTGTTTCGGTCACTCCGGACGTGCAAAAGAATCCCCATGCCCGCGCCTACGCTGAGGTGAAGGGGCTAATCGGCGGTAACATCCGGTTTGAGTTACTGTTGCCGGAGGCCTGGAACGGGGATTTCGTTATGGGCGGGGGCGGAGGATTCGTCGGGACGATTCAGAACTCGGCACGCGATTCGGTCAATCGCGGGTACGCCACGGTGGGCACGGACACCGGGCACGAGTGGCAGCCGGGTTACCTGGCCGGGTGGGCCTTCACCAACCTGGAAGCGCAGTTGGACTTCGGCTATCTGGCAGTCCACCGCACCGCTGAAGTGGCCAAAGCCCTGGTGCGCGCCTACTACCAGACGCCGGCTGGCCATTGCTATTTCCTGGGATGCTCGCGGGGCGGCGGGCAGGCCATGATGGGAGCGCAACGCTATCCGAAGGACTTCGACGGCATCGTGGCCGGGGCGCCGGCGTTTAACTGGACGGGCTTCGCCGCGACCATGGTCACGATCGCCAAGGCGCTCTACCCGAACCCGCAACACCTGGAGAGCACGGCGCTCACCAGGGACGCTCTGCAAAAACTTCAGCAGGCGATCCTGGAACAATGCGACGCCCAGGATGGCCTGCGCGATGGGGTCATCCAGGATCCGGCTTCGGTACACTTCGATTTGTCCAAGGTCCCCGGGTTGACCGACGAACAGCGTTCGGCGATCCAGGCCATCTACCAGGGCGCCCGGAACGAACATGGGCCCATCGGCCCGGGATATCCCACGGGTGCTGAATGCGATCCGGACCAATGGATCGCCTGGCTGGTCGGACCGGTGCCGGCGATGGTCGCCAAAGACCAGGTCGCCGACCTGACTTTTGCCTTCGGGACCCAGGTGTTCAAATACCTCGTCTTCAATAATCCCGATTGGGACTACTCCACGTACGATTTTTCGAACTTCGAGGGAGACACCCGGCTGGCAGCTTCGTTTTTGAATGCGACCAGCCCCAACCTTGAGGCCTTACGAGAGCGCAAAGGCAAGCTCGTTATTTGGCACGGCTGGGCCGATCCCGCCCTGCCGGCCCAGGCGACTGCCGATTATTATCGCGAGGTCCAGGCCCGCGACCCCGACGCGCGCAATTACTGCCGGCTCTTCATGGTTCCCGGGTGCCTCCATTGCGGCGGCGGACCTGGGGCGGCTGACGTGGATTGGCTTTCGGTCATTGTGGATTGGGTCCAACGCGACAAAGCCCCCGACAAGCTTATTGCCTCAAAGACGGACCACGGAAAAGTCGTGATGACCCGACCGCTCTATCCCTATCCGCAGTCGGCAGTTTACAAAGGCAGCGGCGATCCCACCAGCGCCGACAACTTCGAGGTGAAGGCTTCTCCCGGGCCAGCCGCTAAGGGCCACTGAGCCTGAAAACGATGGTTAGACCACGGGTGTACATGGATGCGCGCAAATAACCGGCAACTTGCGTCCGGCAGGCGCGTTCACCAAACCGGTGAACCAGACATGCGGGTGTATGGCCAAATTATTCGATCGAACCTGGGATCAAGCGACTTTTCGAGGAACTGGAGCTGTGCATTCATGGTCAGCAGAGAATCGTCTAAACCCCAGACTCTCAAGCTTTAACACCCTCTCGGCTGAATTATTTGGCCGTACAGGCTCGTCCCGAAGTTCAACGCTCGAGCCGGCTCGTTAAGAGTTACTGGCGACGCTTTGAGCGGCATCTGCCAGTGCTGCTGCGCCAGGTGGGCAATGCCTTTGGCCCGCTGCCGCTCCAACCCAGCGCCCAAGGCTTCTGGGGCCTGCTTCAAAAGTGCGGCGATCTGGCCAGTGCGACCGGGCAACTCATTCATCAATTCCACACCTGTTTGTTTGGAACCTACCGCTGCCACCAGCGTCGGCAGCTTCAGGCTGCATAAGGGCCGCCCGCGCCGGAGCGCCTCGCCGGCTTATCCCCACACACCTAAGGCACGCGTCGAAGATTTGCGTGAAGGCTGGCGTGGTCCAAAACAGTCTTCAAATTGTAACCAACCAAAATGAAACAAAACCAGTGGTTTCTGTGTTAGTGAGCGTATAACAGGATCATGAGGCGCATTTCACTGAACGTTGGCTTAGTCCTGGCAGGACTCCTTGCCGGGGGAATTTTTGGATACCACTTGAAAACCGCCGCGTTTGAACCGCTTCCCTCGGTACCGGAACTGGACTATTTCGTCGCAGACGATTCCTTTTCCGAAATCCAAAACGCAAAAGCCACGCTTGCAGGATTATCAGATCGATTGCTGACAGAGCTTCAAATCGACCGGTGCGTGCAACTGAATGCTCACAATGGCAAGCCTGAGTCCAGAACTCCTGACATAGGGGGATAGAAAATGCGGTTTTACCGGCATTTCTATGGGATTTGTTTTGCCGGGGGTGGGAACCCAAACCTGTCCGCTTTTTTGTGCAGTGGCCTATCCTCCGGGATATGGCCACGCTGCAAAATCAGGAACTCTTTCCGGACTTTCATAATCCCGATGGACTCCGGGTTATCAACGATCGGTGCTTGGTGCGGACGCAGGATGGACATCGCGTCGTCATCGTCTCGGGGATCATTTTGGCGCAGTATGCAGTGACCGACGCAATGGCCGAGGCGCACGCCATGATCAGCCTGGTGGAACAAGGGTGGGCCGATCAGAACGATGTGGCTCGGGTTTTCGGTTATGCTGCTCGGACCGTTCGGCGCCAGCAACGACGTTTTGCCGAGGGTGGCTTGGCGGCCTTGGGGCGCAAGGGCGGCTACCCAACTGGTCGCACGCGGTTGCCGAGTTGCCGCATCAAAAAGGTCCAGCAACTTCGAGCGGCGGGCAACTCACACCGCCAAATTGCTCGGCTCATGGGTGTCAGTGCTCCAGCCATCCGCAAATTGTTGCGCCGCTCCGGATGGAAAGAACCAGCGCCGATACAACCAGAGCTGGCGTTGGGCTGCGCCGTACCTGGGAACCCAAACCTGTCCGCTTTTTCTTCTCAGACCAAGGAAGTTCTGCCGCGCAGCCACGACACCGATCCGAGTGATCGTGGGGCCGATCGCTTGCTGGCGCGCTTGGGGCTGCTGGAGGATGCGGCGCCGTTGTTTGGTTCGGCCAAAGCGGTTCCCCGTGCGGGAGTTCTATTGGCCTTACCAGTCCTGGTGGCCAGCGGCGTATTCGAATGCGCCCAAAAAATCTACGGCAGTCTTGGCCCGGCTTTCTATGGATTGCGCACCAGTTTGCTCACGCTGCTGCTGCTGGCGCTGTGGCGCATCAAACGGCCCGAGGGCCTCAAGGAACATTCGCCGCAGGACTTGGGACGAGTGCTGGGGTTGGATCGTGCGCCCGAAGTCAAAACGCTGCGGCGAAAACTGGCCCGCTTAGCGGCCGTGGGGCGCGCGGCGCAGTTCGGCCAAGCCCTGGCCCAGCAGCGGGTGGCTTTGCGAGGAGAGGCTCTGGGCTTTCTCTATACCGACGGTCACGTGCGGGTCTATCATGGACAGCACGCCTTGCCCAAGGCTCACGTGGCGCGCATGCGCATCTCGCTGCCGGCGACTTCAGATTATTGGGTCAACGATAGTGCCGGCGACCCGCTGTTCGTGGTCACCGCGCAGGCCAACGACGGCTTGGTCAAAATGCTGCCCGAGATCCTGGTCCAAGTGCGGGCACTGGTGGGCCAGCGACGACTCACCGTGGTTTTCGATCGCGGGGGCTACAGTCCCAAACTCTTCCAACACATCCTCGCCGATTTTGACCTGCTGACGTATCGCAAGGGGCGCTATCCTCGCATTCCTCGCAAAGCGTTCCAAAGCTGCCGCACCCGCCTTGGCCGACGGACCATCACCTATGTGCTGGCTGACCAGGAGGTGCGCTTGCTCAAGGGCAAGCTGCGACTGCGGCAGGTCACCCGTCTGATGGAAAACGGGCATCAAACCCCGATTCTGACCTCGCGCCGGGATTTGCCTGCGGCCCAGGTGGCCTACCGAATGTTTGATCGGTGGAGACAGGAAAACTTTTTCAAGTATCTGCGTGAGGAATACGCGCTGGATGCGTTGGTCGAATACGACACGGTGCCTGACGACCCCACGCGTGAAGTGCCCAACCCGGCCTGGGCCGCTTTGGATGCCCGCCTGCGCCAAGCTTACGCCCAATGGGACCGGCTCCAGGCTGAATACGGCTTGGAGGCGCTGACCAATCTGGAGGAGCAGCTCCGGACCATGCGAGGCTTCAAAACGGCGCACGGCAAACTGGCCCAGCAAATCTGGAATGCCTGGCACCGCATTGAGCAACTGGAGAAGCGTCGCGCGGGCACGCCGCGGCGAGTCCCGGTCCAAACCGTGATGGAGAAACCGGTGGTCAAACTGGCGCCCGAACGCAAACATCTGACCAACCTCATCAAAATGCTGGGCTATCAAGCCGAAAGCGATCTGCTCCGATTAGTTGCGCCTCATTACAGGAGGGCGGCACAGGAAGGAAGAACTCTCCTGCAATCGGCTCTGGCCAGCGCGGCTGACCTTCAAGTTACCGAGACGGAACTGCGTGTGATCCTGGCACCGCAAAGTTCGCCGCACCGCACGCGGGTCATCGACGCGCTTTGCCACCAACTCAACCAAACCAAAACCCTCTTTCCAGGCTCCCGCTTACGCCTGAACTACGCAATCCGGCAGGTATCGTGAGGCAAAAAGCGGACATTTTCCTCGGGGCTATGTCAGGAGTTCTGGAGTCTGTGAAAAGGCATTATTTATCCTATGGGGCGCAAATGATCCCACAACTGGAAAGAGCAATTGGAGAGTTTAGCGGGACAGAGGAAGAGTTAACGTTGACCTCCGATCTGTTGCGCGTCCTCCGGACAGACGGCCAGTACGACCATTGGTTGCGAGTCTATCTCTGTTTGCTGTACACGCATCCGACCAATTCGCTCGTGGGAAGTTTCGCCAGTAACGCGGTTGAAATCGGGGAACGCCTGGGCTTGGGGCAAGAAGTGATCGAAGGGCTGCAACACGTGGTCGGTATCCCGCTGGATTTTCAAAACAAGACTCAACTTAAAGCAGCTCTGCTGCAGACTCCCGCCACGGATGCGCCTGCAAATACCCCCATATGCCCGGTGCAAATTCACCCCGCAGGCCCGGTTATTGCAAGGTGCGCCACAATCG
>JANXQE010000107.1 GCA_025356925.1 Limisphaerales bacterium
CCAAGCCCAAATTGTTGCCAAAATCGTTCCCAAAAATGCTCTTTTACGGGAAAGTTCTCCCCCAAAAGCCCTCGAATCAGCGCCAATTGTCGAGGTCATGTTTCGCAAGGCCAGCGCTCGTTGTCGGGAAAGTTTGATGAAGATGCCGCGCAAACCGCGCAACGCGGAATGCCGAAGCAGGGAATACCTAACACCTGCTGAAGTCGAAAAGCTCATAAAAGGCACTGAGAGCGTCGGAAGGCATGGCCATAGGGATGGAACCCTCGTTTTGGTGGCCTGTCGCCTGATGTCTCGCCGATATCCACGCCTACATCCAAAACTCGTCCGTCCCCTACAGTCCTGACGCCATGGAGCTTATCGCGTTCAACGACCACGGTGCGCCGGTAGCGATGTTGACGGCACTGCTGCATCGCGGAAACGAATTGAGACTGCACCTGGCCCAGGGCAATGCCTCACCCGCTGCTCCGACCTGCGATTATGCCCCGGACGCGGCATCTCCGGTGGACACTTCCGATTATCCTGACCCGTGGGCATTGGCGTATCGTCAGGCAGGATGTATGGTGATTCGGGTTTATGGGCTTGAGCACGTTCGCTGATCACTTTCCGAGAGCGATGTTTAGCCGCCAGGATGGTGAAAGTACTTGATTTAAACACGCGCAACAGTCCCAAATGAAAGCACGCCTGAACTTCCCCGCAGCAAGGCTGGCGTTTGTCCTCATGTCCAAATCAATGGCGTGTGCCATCGCCCAAACCTGGACGATGACCGCTGCGCCCACCAACGAATATTGGCAGGCTATTGCATCCTCGGCAGATGGAAGCACGTTGGTGGCGGTGAGTTCGAACGGGATTTACGCCTCGACAAATGGAGGCGCGAATTGGTTACACACCGGTGCGCCTGCGACAAACTGGTCTGGGGTGGCCTCTGCAGCGGATGGGGTCGATTTGGTGGCCGTGGTCGACGGAGGACTGATTTACACATCGACGAATAGTGGGACCACCTGGGGGTCCACCGGGGCTTTTGCCTCGTGGCAAGGCGTCGCAAGTTCGGGGAAAGGAACTCGATTGGTCGCGGTTTATGCCCAGGGATTCTCCAATGGCGGCATTTCCACCTCAACCAACGCTGGAGCCACCTGGACAGACCGCGCGCCCACTAACGGATATGGATGGTATTCGGTCGCCTCTTCAGCAGACGGAATAAAGCTGGCAGCCATGATGGTCGACGAACTTACCCCAGGTGGTCCTTATGGTTGGATTTACACCTCGACCAATGCAGGAGGCACTTGGACACAAGCCACGAGAATAGGCGGGCCATGCGCCTTGGCCTCTTCGTGAGATGGAACGGGGCTGGTAGCGGCACAAGGGCAATCGGGTCCTGGGAGTGGCCGGATTGAAATTTCTACGAATTCGGGGGAAACATGGACGACGGCTGGCGTTCCCGGCGGAGCATGGACCTCGGTTGCTGCCTCAGCGGATGGAACCCGCTTGGCAGCCACAATAGGAGGGCTTTTGGGCGGGCCTATTACTGGCCCAATTTATATCTCCGGGGATTCGGGGGGAACCTGGATGGCAACGGATTCGCCGACCAATTATTGGGCCTCTGTGGCTGCTTCAGCGGATGGGTGTAAACTGGTCGCAGCAGTTAACGGTGGGGGCATTTACAGTTGGCAAATTACGCCAACGCCAGTGTTGAGCAGCATGGCCCTGGGCGGCAACCTTGTCCTTGCCTGGACCATGCCATCGATAAAGTTCGTCGTACAGCAGGCCCCCGACTTGGCACACGCCAATTGGACGAGCGTGGCGGCAATCCCAACTCTCAATTATACGACCCTTCAATATCAACTGACCCTACCTACGCCGCCAGGGACCATGTTTTATCGGTTGGTGTCTCAGTGACGGGAAGATTGGAGGTGGCCGTGCCGAGGCGAACGATTAGCAGCAGGACCTCGCACCCAGGAACATGGGTTCGTCCCGCGCCCATGGAAGTGAGCACGCCTATAAGGAACACAGCGAGAAAGGAAAACCAAAGAGACATCGGCACTCGAACAAATGGGTGCATTCCCTCATCAACGCCACAAACTCCTCCATGGACTGCGTAGACATAGCTCAACGGTCCGCCAGTAGTGCGCGCAACCGTTGGCGCGCATCAGCGCGTGGCGACTCACCTGGGCTACCGTCAGCCCTGCGGGGCGGTTAGACCCTCCAGGCGATGTTGGCCCAGGGCCGGGGTGATGGCGCGGGCGTGGCAGTGCGCCAGGCAGCACCTGCCCCCATCGGTTGCATCGATGAATCAGTAATTCTTTCGATTAACCGCCTCAGCCGGTGGCGCCGTAAGGTGGGGTCATGAAAATAAACCCCTCTGCACGATACCTCGTGCGAATCCGGCTCATCACGTTGGTTATACTCATCGCAGCCATCGCCGCAATCGAGGTCGGGTTCGGTGAACGTATGGCAGCGCGAATCGGCCAGACCACCGCCCGCCAAGACCAAGACCCGCAGGCTCCGAACGTCGACATTTCTGATTTCATGGCTGCCGCTCGGTAGTGCCGACCAGACTGGCCCGGTCCTGGCCAGGACGGCATTGGCCTATTGGCAATCGCTGGCTCAACCGGAAGAACCGCGCCGACGCAATCCAGCAGGGAAGCCGCAGAAATGTCGGACCGCAGGAACGCTAACTGCGTCTACGCGGCAGGAGAACCCGGGCGGGCAATGCTCCGGGCGATTAGACGCCCGACTTGGATAATCGTCATTCAGTAATCATATGTATGGCAACGATGGCAAGAATGCCTCCGGCCAACAGAGTGGCTCCCGCGATTAGCAGGGACGCCACGTGTGCGCGGACACTGGTGAGAATTTCTAGTGTGGCTCGCCGAAGCTCCGCATCGCTGCGCCAGCTCCGGAGCACAATAGTACAGCCGACGACGAACGCTGCAAGTGGCATCGCGATGAGGAACACACCGAGGCCAAGAACCGCGTGATGGCCGAACCACTCAACCAAACGCCCGGTCTGCGCCAGCGGCTGAACTTCGCGCAGGAAGAGCGCGACCATAAACAGAGCGGCCGGGAAGACGAGGAGCAACTCAATGATGGCAATAGTTTGTTTGATTGCTTTCATGGATACTTTGTAATACAAAGTGAGTCCCCAATCAACCGATTTTTTCGAGCGCGGTCAGCCCGGGCTCCAGGGTGGTGCTGGCCGTGTTCAGCTTGGGCCATAGGCTCGGGTGTGGGCAGTGACCTCCGTTGGCTAGGATCCAATCTCGCAATAAAAAGCCCGGCGATTGAACTATCTTTTTCATCCAACGGAGAACCGAATTTTTTTCTTCGCTGCACGAATTGCTGGCATGCAGCTGGCACGGAAGCCATGGACCCGTTTAAAACCCTTGATTTACGGGCCTTTCGTACGCTGTATACTGGAGTGCGACGCGGAACGGCTTTTTTGTTGAAGAATCTGTTTGAAACGATTGGAGGCAGCCTCAGCCAGAAGGCCGCGCAGGCCAAGAATGCCTTCGACCTCATGGGCGGAACGGAGGAGGATTCCCTGCGCGCCGAGATACGGCTGGGCCGCGACTTGGCAACCGCCTTGCTCGAGCGAACCCCCTTGGTCGAGGAGAATGAGACTACA
>JANXQE010000114.1 GCA_025356925.1 Limisphaerales bacterium
AGCGCCGACACCCAAGAGGTGACCTTGCGCAAGGAATTGGAGTTGCTGCAGCTTTATTTGAGCATCGAACAGATCCGGTTCGGTGAACGACTTACGGTAAAGTTGGACGTTGCGCCGGAAGCACTCGAGGCCCAGGTGCCAAATTTTATTTTGCAGCCGCTGGTTGAGAATGCCATTCGGCACGGCATCGAGCCGCGTGCCCGGCCCGGCCGAATTGAACTCCACGCCCGACGCCAGGACGGCGCCCTGACTTTGGAAGTATGCGATAACGGCAACGGGATGCCGGCAGCGAAACCGGCGCGCGAGGGCGTAGGCTTGTCCAACACCCGAGCCCGGCTGCGCGAGCTTTACGGCGCCGAGCATCGATTCGAGCTGGCTGGCCAGCCAGAAGGAGGGCTGCGCGTGGCAGTGACGATTCCGTACCACACCGAAAATGAACTTGATGAAAATTCGAACTCTCATCGTAGATGATGAATCATTGGCGCGGGAGCGACTGCGCCAGTTGCTGAAGAGCGAAGCGGAGATCGAGGTGGTGGGCGAGTGCGCCGACGGCCAGGAGGCACTGGCCATGATCCAGAAGGAGTCGCCCGATCTGATCTTCCTGGACGTTCAGATGCCCGAACTCGATGGATTCGGCGTGCTGGAGGCGGTAACGGTCGAGCCGGTCCCAGTGATTGTGTTTGTCACCGCGCACGATAAGTTCGCCTTGCGCGCTTTCGAGGTGCATGCCGTGGATTACCTCCTGAAACCCTTCGACCGCGAGCGCTTTCAAAAGGCCCTGAGTCGCGCCCTCGAGCGCGTCAGGCAACGCGAGGGGGCAGCCCACCTGCGCGCACAGTCCGCGGTAATCGCGGAGCTTAAGCCGCCGCCCAGGCCGTTGGAGCGTCTGGCCGTCAAAACGGGCGGACGCGTCATCTTCGTCAAGCTCAGCGATCTCGACTATATTGAGGCCGCGCATAACTACGTCGAATTGCACGTGGAGAAACACTCGCATCTCTTGCGCGAGACGCTCAATTCGATCGAGGCCCGGCTGCCACCCGACAGATTTGTCCGTATCAGCCGCTCGGTGATTGTTAACGTTGAGCACGTGAAAGAGCTCCAGCCGCTCTTTTATGGGGAATACACGGTGACCCTCCAGAACGGAACCCGGTTGACGTTAAGTCGGCGGCACCGCGATAGTCTGCAACGATTGGGTGTGGGTTGAACGGGCAGCGACGGCTCCGTGGTGTCGTCGAGAGGTCCCCTGCCCCCACACGGCGCTTCAGTTTAGTTTCCAAACAGGTTTGGACATAATCATACCGAACCAGGCTCGCTCACGCTAACCTCACCCCCGCTGAAAAATCAAAGCCCGCCTGCTGCTAGACAGGCGGGCTTTTGCGCAATCGCAGAGTCCAAATCACTCCGCGGTTCCAACTCAACACCGTTTACCAGAAACCATGACTAAAACCTTCCAGTGTCAAACCTAACCCGAGTTCTTCACGGGCATGCGTAAACAATCGCTGAAAAAGCAGGCGGAGAAGATAAAAAAGGTACCGTCGGCGGGGATGCTGGTACCAACGGCAGGTTCGACGAGCTGATCAGTCTGCCAGGTCGCACCCGGGCCGCAATCCACAGAACGCCCCCACGCGGCTGCTGGCAACAAAGGACGAGTTCGCGAAACCGCCGCCCAGACTATCAGAAGTGGGTCCGATTCTACGTCCGCTTCTGAAATTTGGCTATCCACCAACGGCCCCCATCTGTCTCGGTCCCTTTCTCCCTAAACTGGCAGCCAAAACCAAATCCATCGAGCAACGGCATCGCGCAGCCGCCGCCATCAGGTTGGTGCTCTTCTCCGAGCCACAGTCGTCAACACCCAACACTCCACCCCAATCGCCGCGTTTAACGGCCTGGGAGGTGGGACCGCCCGTTTAGCCCCGGCAAATTCACCCGGTTTCAACTTCTCCGCTAAAGTCCCGCCCGGTTGCGCCGATAGATGAAGCGTCGCAAGACAGGTGGCCGGCAACCAGAAAGAGCCGGCAGGGAAAAAGTGCGCCGCCCGTTAAATGACGCACACGTGGCACGGATGCCGCGCAAAAAAAAGGCTCCTCTCACGGGGAGCGACTCACGGAAAGAGTTATGGTAATAAATACAAACTTGTCGGCACAGAGCAGCGCCCAAATGCTCATGCAGTCCTCCACACAGCTTAGTAAATCCCTGGCCAGATTGTCCTCCGGATCGAAGATTACTTCGCCCGCGGACGACAGCGCGGGGCTGGCCGTCTCAATGAAACTAACCGCCCAGATGGCCCGTATCGACGGCGCCACCAACAATGTGGGCAACGCCGTCTCCTTCAACCAAACGCAGGACGGTTACCTGCAGAAGGTCGGCGACGCCTTGAACCGCATGAGCGAATTGGCCATCCTCGCCCAGGATATCACCAAATCCACCAGCGACCGAGCTCTCTACGACCAGGAGTTCCAGACGCTGGATAAGTACATCTCGGATGTCGGCACTAAGGATTTCAATGGAGTCAGTCTCTTTAACGGCAACAACCTCAACGTCACAGTGGACAGCGAGGCGAACCTCTACCAGATGTCGGGAGTTGATCTGGGCACCACAACTTACACCACGTTAGCTAGTGATTCGATCGCGGCGCTGACGGGCCCCAATAGCGCCACCAAGGCTTTGGATGACATCAAGACCGCCATCAACCAGTTAGCGTCCGATCGAGCAACGATTGGGGCTCATATCGAGAATTTGACGTTCTATAGCGACCAGCTCGGAACGCTGAAAAACAACCTCTCGGCCGCTAACAGCCGCATCATGGACGTGGACGTAGCTCAAGAGAGTACCCGGTACGCCAAGTACAACATCCTGGTGCAAAGCGGCACGGCAATGTTGGCTCAGGCCAATGCCTTGCCTCAATCCGTTCTCAAGCTGCTGCAATAACCAAGCGCGGCAGGTGGGCAGGTCTGGACGGCCCGTGAGCCGTCCGGACCATACGAAAAGGAATCCAACCTGCTCTACACCTGGACCTAGCTTCGTGGAAGGGCCAGTACCAACCAAAACACTCGCCTCGAACAGGCACCAACCAAAAATGAACAGCTTTTCGACCCTAAAGTTTCGGCGCCAATCGTCGATACGGAAGTGTCGGGACAGGGCGGCTGGCGGCCCGATTCGGCCAGCAGGGAATAAACTGGCGGGGGCCCATCGAAAGACCCGCCTCACGGCAGGGATGCCGTGTCAATAAAACCCCGCAAGGGGTGACTCATGGAAGGAGTCAGTATGGTCATAAATACAAACATATCAGCACAATCG